>NZ_JVPL01000146.1:0-310 GCF_001054655.1 Bacillus sp. 220_BSPC | reverse complement strand
CAGATTGGTATGACCAACATAGTAAATCCATTTTAAGCTTTATTTTATTGATGGTTAAGGATTATCAACAAGCAGAGGATTTGACCCATGATACCTTTGTAAAAGCGTATTTATATCATAATTCATTTAATCAGCATTCCAGTGAAAAAACATGGCTATTCAGTATTGCTCACAATTTAACGGTTGATTTTTTAAGAAAACGTAAACCAAGCAAGTTCTTTAAAGAAGTATTTCTTTTGCAAAGGGACAATAACTCATTGCCTGAAGAAATGATTCGAATAAAAGAGGAATCATCTGAACTATATAAAGC
>NZ_JVPL01000145.1:0-250 GCF_001054655.1 Bacillus sp. 220_BSPC | reverse complement strand
CAATCTAAATCACATTAATTTAACTGATTTAATATCTGCAGAAAATACATCCTTTATTAGACTAGACAATGTTTAATTTACTGCAGCCTGAGCTAAAATTTCATAAGAGCGCAGCCGGCTGTCCGCGGGTTAACAAAAGAAATTTTTGATACATCAAAGTGGCAAGCCTTTGTGCCTCCTGTTTCTCATCAGCAGCCACTACTTGAACGGCTAACAGTACATAAGGCTCCTCCAAAAATTGAGACGGACG
>NZ_JVPL01000144.1:0-4993 GCF_001054655.1 Bacillus sp. 220_BSPC | reverse complement strand
ACTCTTGGTCTTAGTTTAGTAATGTTGCTGGCTTCTCCGTGTCATCCTTCTTGTATAAATCGATAGTTAGAAATGCTTACGCTGCCTCTGAGAGGCAGTAGAGATCCTTCATCATATTCTGCTCATTAAAATGGACTTTCTTTTTACAAATACCATGCAATACTTTCAACAACTTACCACAGAGTACCACCATCGATTGCTTTCCGCGTAAGGGATTTTGTTGGCGTGTTGTGTAATATTCATGAAGCTGTTTAAACCCCTCGTTGTGACGAATGAGTGGTACTATTACTTTGAAAAGAATATATCTAAGTCGCTTTCTTCCTCGTTTAGAGATATGTTTTTGCCCCTTATGCTGACCAGATGAGTTTTCCCGTAATGTTAATCCCGCTAGTTTAATCAATTGGCGTGGATTTTCATAAAGTGAAAAGCTTCCAACTTCTGAAAGCAAATCAACAATGGTTGCATCTCCTAATCCAGGAACTGAAGCAAGTAGCTCATATTCCATAGTTGTTTGGGCCATTTCGGATAATTGACTATTCACAGATTCAATTTCGTTTTCTAGTAAGCGATACTGACGCAGGAGCGTGGCAATTTCATGTCGGGCCATCTGTGTCCTTCTGTCAGTCCAATGGAGTTCGTCGCTGCTTCAATGAGTAGCTGTGCTTTTGGTAGCTGTGGGGCTCTCATTCCCTTTACCTTACGGTAAAGAAAGACAAGCTCCTCAGCACTTTTTCCATCGATATCCTGTGGCAACGGAGTCATTTCCAATGTAGCTAGAGCCATCTTTCCGAAAGCCGGAAAGACTTGAGTAAACTCAGGAAAATATCGATCAAGCCAACGAATGATTCGGTTTTTAATACTCGCTAAATCTTCCGTTAACTTTGAACGAAGAGTAGATCCGATACGAAGTTCTGCTTCTACTTCTTTTAATAAACGTGGATAGCTAAAACGTCCATCTTTCAATAAACGAGCGATGACTAATGCATCTTTTTTATCGTTCTTTGTCGGTAAATTATCGTCCAGTTCCTTCGATCGTTTGACATGCATTGGATTCACCATGACTAGTGGTATGCCATAATGATCTAAGAAATTGGCTAAGTTCATCCAGTAGTGGCCTGTTGGCTCAATTCCAACAATTACTTCTGTTTTCTTAGCTTCCTTCATTATTTGACGAATCTTTTCATACAGGTGTTCAAAGCCCTCTTTTGATTGATGTACTGCGAAGGCTTTTTCTATCACGCGCCCTCGTTCATCAACAAAACAAGCATAATGAACACGCTTGGCAATATCCATACCAACAACGAGTGTATTTTCAGTACTTGATTAATTTTTTCATTCCATTTAAACTGCATAGAGAAGTCCTCCTTGTTTGATGCTGGGTCAATGGTCGTTGACACTCATGCATCATACAAGAGGGCTCTTTTTCTTTCAAGACCCCGATCCTTCTAACAGGAATGCTGCCCCGTTAGCTCACACTGAAAATGCAGCAAAAAAGCCGGCAACTGCCAGCTTTTCAGAAGGTATTGTTTAAACTTAGCTTGATAGGCATGTGGTAGGACCCTTAATTTCACTAATCAAACCATTAAGAAAGTATGAGGATTATATTTATCTATACATATGAGAATTTATTCTTATATTGAAGTGCACTAAATTCATATAAATTACTTAAGTGTGTGGTCATCTTGTGGTCAGTGGTCAATTTGTTATCACCTAAAAAATGAAGTTTGAATAATCGGGGCAACTCATTAATACTTCCAAAGGTTGCCCCACAAAAATATCCTGTAAAGAATTACATTATTTAAAAGTATATAATATCCAGTTAGAATTGGTTCCCTTAACATTTTTACCATCTAACTTTACCACTCTTCTAACTTCCATATGAATGTCTTAGTTGTTTTTTACGCATCCTTCTTTAAAGATTGTTTTTCATCGACTCCCCAGCATTCTACATTCTTTAGACCAGGAATGTTAGAAACGTGAAAGACAGGGTTTCTGCCTGCTTTCTTCTGTTTCATGTAATCACCCAATGCGGCAAAAGCAATCTTGCCAAGTAACACAATCGCAATCAAGTTAATGATGGCCATAATGCCCATGAATACGTCGGCTAAGCTCCAAACGGTTGCAAGCTGGGCTAATGAGCCAAACATAACCATGCCAATTACTGCGATACGGTAAATAACTAACCATGTTTTATTTTTACTAATAAATTCAATGTTCGATTCACCATAGTAGTAGTTGCCGACAATAGAGCTGAACGCAAACAGCAAAATGATAATGGCGACAAAAATAGTGGCCCAGGATCCCATTTCAGAACTTAGCGCTGACTGTGTAAGGATGATACCGTCAGATTCGGATGATTTATAAACGCCTGACAATAAAATAATAAATGCTGTACAGCTGCAAATCACAAGTGTATCGACGAACACGCCAAGTGCCTGGATAAGCCCTTGCTTAACAGGGTGGCTCACATCTGCAGTTGCTGCAGCGTTTGGCGCACTACCCATACCAGCTTCGTTAGAGAAAAGACCTCGTTTTATCCCATACATCATTGCGGCTCCAAGTCCTCCGCCGACAGCTTCATTTAAACCAAACGCATTGCTGAAAATAAGTGAGAACACGGTAGGAAGTTCCCCGAAATTTTTTGCAACGATATAGATTGCAATAAGGATGTACATACCAGCCATAGGTGGGACCACCCATTCGGCAAATTTCGCAATTCGTTTAATACCGCCAAAGATAATAACCGCAGTTACAGCAGTAATGATAAGGCCTGTCCATACCGGATCGAATCCAAATGCATTGTTAAAAGCGCTCGTTATCGTATTCGCTTGTACAGAGTTAAACGCAAGACCGAATGTTATGGTGATGATAATTGCAAAGAGAACACCCATCCAGCGGGCTTTCAATGCTTTTTCCATATAATAAGCCGGTCCGCCCCGGAATATATTTGTATCTTTATCCCTAACTTTATAAATTTGCGCCAGGGTCGCTTCTACGAAAGCGGTCGCAGAACCGATAAGGGCAATTAACCACATCCAGAAAACAGAGCCCGGCCCACCGACTGTAATCGCCAGAGCTACACCTGCCAGGTTGCCCGTACCTACACGGGAAGCTGTGCTTATACAGAATGCCTGAAATGATGAGACACCTTTCTTTTCAGAAGAAGATGCTGCTCCCTCCCCTAACAGGCGGAACATTTCACCGATCATGCGAAATTGGACAAACTTTGTCCTGAATGTGAAGTAAAGCCCGATACCAATAAGCATAATAATGAGTACATAACTCCAAAGAAAATTACTAAAGTCTGTTGTAAGCCAGTTGATAACTTCCTTCATTTTACAATCCTCCTATACATCAATAAATGTACCAATCTATTTCAAATGCCAAAAATGAGGCAAAAGATCCTTGAAGTGTTTACCATAATTCTTTTAGAAAATACTTAAATCCCATTTTTCCGCAATGTGCCTTAGTAACATTACACCTGCATGGCTATTTCCATATTCATCAATAGCCGGTCCATAAATACCGATACCACATCCATTTGGAAAAGGTACTTCTTGCCGGCTCCTTGGGGGTACGAGCGCCATAATACCTCCAGATACACCACTCTTTGCTGGTATTCCGACAAAAGCGGCAAATTTGCCAGAAGCATTATACATTCCACACGTGAGCATTAAACTTTTCGTTAATCTAGCTACTTCTTTCGGAATAATTTGTTCATTGCGGAGAGGATGGTATCCATCATGAGCAAGAATTAACCCAATCATCGCGATGTCTTCTGCATTTACCTCGATCGCACATTGCTTCAGATAAATCTCTAAGGCTTCCTCAACCTCTACTTCTAAAAAGCCCGTCTCTTTTAAATAGTAGGCTAACGCTCTATTTCGATGAGCCGTTTGCCACTCAGATTGGAAAACGGCTTCATTAATCGTTGGCCGTTTTCCCACAATGCTTTCTATTATTGTGCATAGAGATTCTATTTTATTTTGTGGTGACTCCCCAGGAAGAAGGGAAGCTACCGTAATCGCTCCAGCGTTGATCATCGGGTTAAATGGCTTCCCTGGTTTATGCATTTCTAAACGAATAATCGAGTTAAAGGGGTCTCCTGTCGGTTCAACATCTACTCGTTCTAATACATAAGAAATACCACGGCCCAGACAGGCAGCGATAAAGCTGATCACTTTTGAGATGCTTTGCAAAGTAAAAGAGACGTGCCAATCGCCAGATTTTATTACCGTTCCACCAGGCCCTATGATGCAAATGCCTAAGTCAAAGGGATTTGCTTTTTCCAGCGCAGGAATATAGGCTGCACATTGTCCTTCACCGCTAAAGGAACGGTAATGCGTGACCCATTCATCCAGGCAATCCATCTGCAGGTCGCGTAATTGACGTTTTTCCTCTTGTATCATCCTTTGAACCATCAAGGTTTAACCTCGCTTTCTATAGTTTTATTACGGTGGAAGGATCGCAAAAGAGATATCCGGACATACTCCAGAAAACTTTTCGTGTCGCTTTGCATACTGTCTATGGATTTCTACGTTTCCAACTATTTGAAAGCGCTTCCATAACTGTTATTGATAATGATATAATTCGAACTACAGAATCAGACGAAAAACTACAAAAAATACGGGAACTTTTTTTGCAGCGTTTTTTTAAAAGAACCGATTCCTCATATAAATTGGAAATGAGCATCAACATATGTTCATTCTGTTTTCTAATTTGTCGTTCCCTCGACTGTGCTTCATACAGTTTTATCATATTGAAAAAGCTGAGAACAATAAAGCTGTGAGAAATCGAGATAATGATCATTCCGTTTAGTGACCCCTTTTACACCAAATGCGCAAAATATCTTATAAAAAACATGTAAAATAAAATGTAAAGTAACACCAGCTAGCAATCTTGCATAACTAACAACAATCCCTGTAGGGGTAGGGTAGGACAGTAAAACACAAATTTACAAAGTTAAAACTTTTTCAAAATAAAAAGAGCCAAA
>NZ_JVPL01000143.1:0-9659 GCF_001054655.1 Bacillus sp. 220_BSPC | reverse complement strand
CCTGATGCGGATATTGAAGAGTTAAAAAGAGCAGCCAAATATAGAGGATTTTTATAAAAAAAAAGCCCTGATTTAAGGGCTTTTTTTTGTGCCAATAACCTAATTACGTATGATTTCTTATTGAACTAACCTGCCCCTTTAGTTCCATAAGAAAAGAAGCTGCCTTAGAGACAGCTCCGATCTTCAGCTAACGCACCCGTTAGTTGCATAAGAAAAGGAGCTACTGATTAGCTCCTGTTAATGAAGTAAAGCACCCGTTCGCACAATAAGTGATATTGATTTTTTTTACATTAAACCTATTACTACCCCAATAATTGAAAAAGAAAATACTAATAAAATCAATAAGATTATTAAAGGAGCTATCTTCTTTAGAAATCCTTCTTCTTTGTTTTTAAAACTTATATAACTAAAAACCAGGCTAAGTACACCTGTAATAATAGAACTAAAAAATAATACTTTTAGGAAAACAACCATCATACCTTCAGGTTTATCAGGAGCAAATTCATAAGCAATAAACATTGTTATTGCACTTATAATGCTTAATATCGCAGATCTTTTGCTGTATTTTTCGTTCATTTGTTTTAAACTCCCTCATCTTTAACTAAGAAACCTTAAGTTAAACAATTTTTTATATGAAAATATTATAATTCCACAAATCACAGTTACTCCTACAAATGTGAAAAAGTAAAGAAAAGGAGAATTTACCTTACCAAAAACTACTTCATTTTGAAGTGTTTCTACTTTATCCCATGCACTTGCAATATCTGGTTTATAGTTCCTTGTTTTTATATATCCGACTAACATCATACCGACTAAATAGATTATATGAATTGCAATTGAACCAATAAATGCTTGAAAAACCAGCTTCATTTAGACCCTCCTTTACAACCTCATACTACCATAATAACCCATATGTGTTAATGAACTAAACTGCCCCGTTAGTTTAAGTACAATATTTCACAAACTTTCTTTTGGTAAAAGAAAAAGAGGGAATTCACCCCATAATCCATTCATATAAAAAATATCCGCCTGTACCTATTAAAAAGTATTTAAGAAAAATCAAAAGTTTACTTGGCTTATCGTGATTTGCAAGTAACATAACTAATCCAAATAGAACCCCAAATCCAAGTGATTTAAATAAAAGTGTCATTTTAACCGTCCTTAAACAAAAGTTAATGTGATTATAAATTTTAGATAACAGTATTTTTTAAAAGTAACCTGCCCCGATAGTTTAAGTACATTTCTTCACAATCTTATAACAACCTAAACATAAATTTCCAATTTTTGTTTAGGTTGCTGAACAAAAGTAAAAAAGCAAACATTTCATAAATAAATTATTATTTGTCCCAAAACTCGTCCTTTTCTGAACACACCACTGTTCGATTTGAAAAAGACGTTTTTTATTACCTTTCTCGTAACAAAACCCTGTTCATTATTCTTCGTTCAATAACCTAACTCTTTTTATCTTATGTTACAATAAATATAAAGGAAAAATAAGAAAGAGTGATTTGAGTGTTAATTGGATATGCACGTGTGTCGACGGGATTACAAAATTTAGATTTACAGATGGACGCCCTTACGCAATATGGGTGTTCCAAAATTTTCCACGATAAAATGAGTGGGGCAAAAAGGCAGCGTCCTGGTTTAGAGGAAGCGCTTCAGTATGCACGTGAAGGCGATACGATTGTTGTTTGGCGATTGGATCGATTAGGACGCAATATGCAAGATTTAATTCAAATTGTGAATAGCTTAAATGAACGTGGTGTGGGCTTCCACAGTCTACAAGAAAATTTAACAATGGAAAAAAGTAATGCCACAGGCCAATTGATGTTTCATCTATTTGCGGCATTTGCGGAATTTGAACGTAATTTAATTGAGGAACGTTCGGCTGCCGGGAGATCTGCAGCTAGAGCACGTGGTCGTCTTGGAGGACGTCCTGAAAAATTTGGACCGAAAGATATTGAAATGATGAAGTCACTAATTGAAAATGGTACACCGATTAAAGACGTCGCAGAAAAATGGGGTGTATCTCGAACAACGATTTATCGGTATTTAGAAAAACAGTAAATCGGAAAGGTTGATGTCTATGCAAAATGAACTTCCTCCATTAACAGCTTATTCAGAAAAACAGCGAGAAACAGCCAAGGAAAAATATAAAGTCATTGCGCCGTATCTTCAAAATGAGAAAACATTAACTGTCCTTACTGAAGAAACCGGCATCGCAAAAAGAACGCTACAATACTGGATTCGGGACTATAAACAATTTGGATTAAAAGGTTTAATTAGAAAAACAAGAAATGATGCTGGCAAAATACTTTCAGAACCGGAAGTTGTCGTGTCGATTGAACAGTTGATTTTGAAGTACAAAAGGAACTCACTGACGTCTATTCATAGAATGATCTGTGAGCAATGTCTGAAACAAGGATGGCAACAACCAAGTTATTATCAAGTGTATAAGATATCGCAGTCTCTTTCGCAAAGCTTAAAGACGTTAGCGCATGATGGCCAAAAAGCATACGGAAATCAATTCGATCTAATTCATCGAAGAGAAGCAAGCTATCCCAATGAGATTTGGCAAGCCGACCATACGTTACTCGATATCCTTGTGCTTAATGAAAAAGAACAACCCGAACGACCTTGGTTGACGATTATTTTAGATGACTACAGCCGAGCAGTCGCTGGCTATTTTTTAACCTTTCAAGCACCTTCGGCTATCCAAACAGCACTCGCTTTACATCAGGCCATTTGGCGAAAACGAAATCTAGATTGGCCAACCTGTGGAATTCCTGAACAGTTTTATACCGATCATGGTAGTGATTTTACATCGAATCATTTAGAGCAAGTGGCCATTGATTTGAAAATGAACCTCGTTTTTTCAGCAGTGGGCGTTCCAAGAGGTCGTGGGAAAATTGAACGCTTCTTTTCAAGCGTCAACCAATTGTTTTTACAAGACTTACCTGGATATATAGGAAATGGTACAAAGGATACCCTTTTGACGTTGAAAGAACTGGATGGAAAATTAGCCGATTTTATTGTGTACAATTATCATCACCGTACTCATGGAACAACTAAAAAAGCACCGATTCATACTTGGAATGATACAGGATTTTTACCAAATATGCCGGAAAATTTAGAAAGTCTAGACCTATTACTGCTACATGTTGCCAAAGCAAGAAAAGTACATTCGGACGGGATTCATTTCCAAGGTCTAAGATATATTGATGTCACACTTGCTGCGTACGTCGGTGAAACGGTTGTGATTCGTTACGATCCACGAGACCTTGCTGAAATAAGAGTTTTTTACGAAGATCACTATTTATGTACGCCTATTTCTCCTGAAATTTCCGATTATACAGTGGATTTAAAAGACATTATTTCTGCTAGAAATAAACGGAAACGTTCTTTAAAAAATCAAATCACCCCAGAGAAAACCCTCATTGAAGAAATTATCCATTCTAAACAAAGCCAAATAGAAGTGGGTTCGGAGAAAACTGAACCAATCAAATCAAAATTGAAGAGGTATTTCAATGAGTAACACACAAACATTTATTGAAACGAAGGAATATAAGCGATTCGCAGAGTTTTGTGATGCATGTATCAAGTATCAATATATGGGAATTTGTTATGGTCTACCTGGTGTGGGGAAAACATTGTCTGCTAAACAGTATGCACGATGGGATTACCTCGAGAAGCAGATTAACTATGAAAAAGTTGAATTTATAGACGCTCATGCAGACGAAAAAATTTTAGAATGTCATACGCTTTTCTATACTGCCCCACCTGTTAGTGCAACGAAATTAACTGGTGCCATTCATGTGATAGGAGCTCGATTAAATATAGTGAAAGATGTCTATCGGGCACGTATTGGTGAGAAGGAATTAAATACTTCGAAGGCTTTTAAAGGGATTAACTTAATTATAGTGGATGAAATCGATCGTCTGAAACTACAACATTTAGAGCAACTTCGTGACATCTATGACCAACATGACTTAGCCATGGTTTTCATAGGGATGCCAGGGATTGAAAAAAGGTTAGCACGTTATCCCCAGCTTTATTCCCGCATTGGATTTGCACATGAATATCAGAAACTCAGTAAAGACGAGATGCACCATATTTTAGAATATAAATGGGATGAATTAGGTATTTCTATTAAACGAGAGGACTTTTCCGATTATGAGGCACTTACTAGCATAATGAAAGTCACAAATGGTAACTTTAGACTTATCCACCGTCTATTTACACAAATTGAGCGAATCCTTGAAATCAATAACCTTTCATCAATTACCACCGAAGTAGTAGAGGCTGCACGAAATAGTTTAGTGATTGGACATAATTAATGAAGAAACCCAGCTGATCTTCTAATGTGAAGGTTGCTGGGTTTTATAGTTGAGTGTGCAAAATAGTACTTAAAAAAGGTGCAAAATAACTCCTAAAATGACAGATTAACATTAATAGTAAAATCAGCATTATACAAAAGTTAATACTTTTAGACAGTTGTTCAAAATTTAATTGCATTTTCTATTGACTAAACGTTCATTCAATAATAAAATAAATCTGAAAATTCAGTGATAAAAAAGGAGGGGTTGCATTGGATTTACATTTCGAGGTTAATGGCAAGGGGCTTCCTGTTGTTCTTATTCATGGTGGTGGTGTTGATTTAAGGCAATGGACATTTTTAGCATCTCTTTTAACAAAAAATTACCAAGTGATCGTTTTTGATGGCCGTGGTGCCGGAAAATCCCCATCCCCCATAAAACATGCAAACTATGTAGAGGATGTATTGGCACTAATGGATTACCTGGAACTTAATCAGGCAACGATTATAGGTCATTCCATGGGCGGGCAGATTGCCACTGATTTCGCCCTTAATTACCCAGAAAGGGTATCGAAACTTGTATTAATTGCTCCTTCTTTAACTGGTTTTCCCTATTCAAAGGAGTTTGAACAATATCATAACAAGATATTGGAAAGTGCCCCCAATATAGATAAGATGTTAGAGCTTGCCCTTCATTCACCAACATATCAAGTTGTTATCGATAGTCCGCACAAAGATCTCACTGTCCAAATGCTCAGGCATCATTTCGGGCGCTTGCTTAAGTGGCCCGCTGAATTCTGCATGATATGGCCACAGCCGCCAGCAATGGAACGATTAGAAGAATTGAACACCGAAACTTTATTCTTTATCGGCAAAAAGGACTTGGCAGATAATTTCCGAGTTGCCGATTGTTTCCGAAAGGTTCCAAACATCCGTTTCATCGAAATAGAGGATGCCGATCATATGCTGCCCCTCACCCATTCTGAAGTTTTATATCAAGAATTCACTGCTTTTATGGAGGATTGAAGACAAAATGCCACGTACACCAGAAGAGAATGACCGTATTCGCCAAGCATCCAAAGAAAAAATTCGCGCTGCAGCCATGGAGTTATTTATAAAACAAGGCTATTACACTACTTCCATAAGCGATATAGCCAAGCAGGCGGGCATTTCGAAAGGGTTACTCTATAACTATTACAAAGGAAAAGAAGAGCTGCTTTCTGAAATGGTCGAAGCCAGAATCAGGGAAGTGGTGGAAGTCATGGAAGAAGCGTTCACGCTAAATACACCTCGTGAACAGCTTGAACATATTATCAATGGTGCCATTGATAATATCCTCCAAAAACCAGAAGTCCACCGGTTCTATCTACACCTTCAAACTCAGCCAGAGTCTGATGAAGAGTTGATAAAATACAGTCATCTCATACTTGAAGAAAATGCTAGACAATTTGAGTTTCAATGTAAAATATTTGAAAGTATGGGTGAAAAGGATCCAAGGAAACGATCGTTATATTTTTCATCTGTGCTACAAGGAATTATGTTGATGATATCCACCTATCAACAAGGGTTTCCGGTAGAAGAAATAAAGAACCAGATTATAAGCGAGTTTTGTAACTAATCTGAATGAAGATTTAAAGAGGAACTTCCACAATCGGGCGCTAATATGGAGAAAAATGAGATCGTCAACAAAAAAATCTCCATGATTATCTATAGGCCCTATTTTATGCCTAAAGTTTTAACAATTAATAGCTGAATTCTTTGTGATCTTGATAAGATGATCCCGTAATAAAAAAATCTCTTCAGAAACCTAACTGAAGAGATTTTTTTCGTAACGGCCCGCTTGAACCCAAAACGATAAATGAAGACGATAACTCTGCCCATCTATTCTACTAACAGAATACCGTCGGCAATCGGGCGTTCACCTGCTGCATCAGATGGTCTTGTGACTCGGTCATCCCCAACTGTCATGGTCGTCGATCCGCCGCCGTCAAGATTGATGGCATCGACTGCCCCTAATGACTTCATGACTTTCGCACTTTCTTCAAAATTAGCTCCCACGCTCCATCCGGGTGCGCGTCCATCAATGGTGACAAATAATAAATTGCCATTCTCTTTGATTCCTGCAAGCGTTCTTGGATTACGACGTTCCCCAAAACGATAATAAAAACCTGGATCTTCTTCCCAGTGAAAGCCTTCCTCTACGGCATTAATGGAAATTTCTCCGTTTTCCAATAATCGAGGACCTCCATTAATCATACTTGAAGTTTGGTCTAATTTTAATTGCTTTCCATCCCCGATGATTTTACTTTTCACTTGAATCTTCATTCCTTGTCGGGCATGGTCACGAAGCCACTCTGCCGCCTCCCCCGTTCCCGCAAGAACAGAACCACTGCTTGGAATGTCTCCCCCACGCTTGTTACGGATTTCCGCCACTACCCCGGCATGATTTACTACCACTTCCATACCGTCGCCCGATTCTGTCTTTTCACCAAATACGGACGTATATTGGATAAGTTCACTTTCATCCTTACAAGTAAAATCATGTTTTGCCCGTTCTGTTGTCGTATCCCCTCCAACACCGCCACAATTGCGGATTAATCCTGGCTTCCGATTTAACCCATCCACTTCCCTAACCGCACCATCAGATGAAGTAGCCTGTATCGACGTGGACACAGATGCAATGTTTGCCTTCTCTTCAACAGTAGATAAAATCAGAGCTGAACGGCCATTTATAGCTTCACTGACAAGTTGACCTTTGCTTGCAAATATACCGGCAAGATCGCCTGGTGTTCCATCCTTCTCTCCCATAACGAAGTATCCAGCATTAACTCCTGCAATGGCATCCTTTCTATCAGAGATTTGGGTCAATGTTTCTTTTCCTGCCACTGCATCATTTGCTAATTCAGGCACCACATGCCCATTAAATCGATCCTGATCCACTTCAAGGACGTTCACTACCCATGGTCCTGTTGTTTTCTCTCCGTCTTCACCCGTATACACAGTCCGAAGTCCCGTATATCCTTTTTCAGATAACTTGTTTCTCATTTCGGCTGCATCCGCTTCCAGCTGATATTGACCGATGCGAACAATGTACCCAAGCGCTCCCTTTTTCCGGTCATCCACGGCCCGATCCGATTCTTTTATGATATGAGCATTTTTGAAACCGTCTTTCTTTAAACTTTCCAACAATTTCTTTGCCTGCTTTTGTGTTTCTACAAATGCCACATCCACTGTATAAAAGTCTTTAGAAGATGTTTCACCACGATTGATTTTGGTATACTTCACTCCTGGTGCTAGATTCATGGAGGTTCTTTTCTCCTGCAAATTTGGCGTTCCTAGCGGAAGCAAATGATTTTTCATTTGCACTTGTGATTGAACATTCAATTTTGCTTGAACTGGAGTTTCGGGAATGGCATTTACAAACATCACAGATGCCAGACTAATAGAGGCGATAGGCAAAATTGGCTTTTTCCATAATTTTTTCATTTTTTTCCTCCAATAAAGTTATGTCCTCCTTTAACTTTATTGTCTAAATGTGATGGAAAATTAAAAAAACTATTATATTTCAGTCAATTTTAAGTGAACAAAAATGAGTATAAATACTCGATAAATATTACAATTCAGATTTGTGATTGAATAAATTTTGAGTATTTTGTCTTTGTATACAGTTAATCAAAATTTTTGCTGGCTAATCGTGAATATTATAAGATATGTGTGGGGTTATCTCCTAGGAGGCGAAATTTATGGAGACAGTAAAAAAGAACTTGTTGTTAATACCAATCATTTTGTCGGTTATCAATGTTATCTGCCTTGCTTCATTCCTTATTGGACTTAGTGTTATGAACCACCCAATTTCAAGCATTTTAACTGATTTAGGGTTGTTATGCCCATTGATCGCAACTTTATCATTCTTCTATTTAGTGATTAAAGTCAAAAAGCATTCCGCATTAAAGTACTTTCATTTCGTAAATGCGGTTACATTTCTTGTCCCCATATGTATTCTTACGTTTCTTATACTTCGATTCTTAAACGATTGGGATATTTACTTTTAAAATGACTGCTATTTTTTCATTTATACAAAAAAAGCCCTCATAGGGCTTTTTTGCTAAGCTAATTTTAAGCATAATAGTTCTATTCCATTTCAAATATCATCCAAATAGTTTTGCAAAGGTATTTTCACCGGCGATGCCGTCTGCAGAAAATCCATTGGCCCTTTGAAATGCCTTCACAGCTATTTCCGTTCCGCTTCCAAAGATACCATCCATGCCATGTGGATTATGTCCTTCCAAATAAAGTGCAGCTTGAAGGATATAGGTGATATTCCCTTCCGCCCCTTCCCTAACATTAGGTGAAGCCGCTTTTGTTTGGGGTCCCCATATTCCATCAACCTTAATCTTTGCACCATATTGTTTATTCAATTCGGTTTGAAAACCCTTGATCAGGGCTTTTTTAGTATTGGGACCATAATATCCATCAACATCTATTTTTGAACTATATCTGCTATTTAATGTCCTCTGAATTGACTTGATAGTTTGATTGCCGCTGTCCTTTGCTGGTGTATCTTTTACAATGACTTCAGATTCGACTTGTGTAGCTGGTGGAGTGGTTCCATTCACTTTTGATATCAGTCTAGGCTTTGTTCCCGCATTTAACTGAGAATAAGTCAGTCCGCCCGTCATATCCAAGTGCGGATAATCTTTAAAGTTTGACCAATCCCCGCCCCATGCAAAGCCCAAGGATTTACCAATAGCCGCTACACGTCTCCATTTTGCATCAACTGTCCATTTGGCATTCTTTCCATCATCGCTGACGATGAAATAATCAATGGCTAGTCCATAGTTATGATAAGATTGACCTGGCTTCGCGTTGGTCACTCTCGGTTTCGATAAATCACTATAGTTTTTACCATCGTATATATAACCTAGGCGACCTTGACCATATAGCTTTGCTTGCTCTTCCATAGACCGATAACCTGCGCTGATTTGCACGAAAATGCTTTCTTGGTATGCCCGTTTAACCATTTCCAAGGCTGATTCTTTTACGACTGGATGAATTCCGCTGCCCATATTCTTTTCTGAACGATCCAATAAAGTTTCTAATTTAACCGTCAATTCAATCACCTCCTAATATGTTATGGTGCTAATTAGGAAATGCTTGTACACCTACCTTGACGTTACAAAAAAATCGCCCTTTTTATGTGAGTCTAGTAAGCTTTCATCGTTCTAAAATAAAAAAGGCACAACCCCTAATGGAATTGTGCTTTTTTATATTGGCTGTTTTCGCATACTTAGTTCCTATTTACCAAGTAGTGCGGTGTGGTTGATTTCCCCTCCAGATGCTCGCT
>NZ_JVPL01000142.1:0-2413 GCF_001054655.1 Bacillus sp. 220_BSPC | reverse complement strand
AATTTTTCATCTTCTACCTCGCAGTCTTCTGGGATTTTGAAAGGGGTAAAGTTTCCATAAGGAACACGCATATATTCAGCTTGCCCGCCGGCATACCCACCAGTTGTTTCTGAGTATCCAAAAAAACCACCCATTTCCCCATGAGGATTTGAATTATCGCACTGACTTGTAAGGTCGTGGTCGCAATACCAGCAGCTCCCGCAACTAACGTTAAAGGGGATAATGACCCGGTCTCCCTTCTTTACCTTAGTTACCCCTGGTCCAACTTCCTCAACAACCCCCATCGGCTCATGACCAATGACATAATCTGTAGGCATATTGGGAATTAATTGATGAATTAAGTGCAAATCGGAGCCGCAAATCGCTGAAGTAGTGATTTTTACAATAATATCATCCGAATTTTTGATGTTAGGGTCTTTAACTTCTTTAACCTGTACATTTTTATTGCCCTGGTAAGTTACGGCTTTCATGATGCTTTTCCTCCTTTATTTATTCGGCGTTGCGAACATGCCGAGTCTGTCAGTATCATTCGGGAAAAGATTCATTCCAGCGATACTAACCGCCATATCGGCTGATTTCAAATCTAATTCCACCTGTTTACCTACATCGTTCGGATAAAGCCAGCCCTTCCTGATCATTAAATCGGATAACTCACCATGTAAGTCAATAGATTGCTCCATTTGCTGGTACAACGCTTTTCTCAATGCAGGATTCGCTGTTTCAGATAATGCAATACCATAAGTATGAATCCCACTTTTGATAGAGAGTAGAAAATCTAACGCGAAAGAGGAATCAGCCATTTCCGGCATATGTTCAGCGCCTTGAGGATCTAAAAAATCCATTTCCATTTAAATTTCACCTCATTTTTCATAGTTTGTTCGGGCTTCTTTATAAAAACCCTTTAGCTCGTTTATAGCAGCTATAGATTGTTGTACGTCTTTTTCCATTAATGCTTTTAAGTCATTGTCAAAGCAAATTCCTTGCATTAATTTAGATCTCATCAAACCTATTGTTTTAAAATTTAAAATTTCATGCGTTTCCATGGTTTCATGAAATGCCAAGCTTTCATTTTCCATACGTTAACCTCCCTAATCTATATAACAAAAATACCTTTCCCAGTTCATCTGTTTGTTATACGGAATATTGACCGATAGGTAGTTTTTTTCGCAAAATATACGCTACCTTTGCAAATGATGATGTATAAAAACTTTTGTATTACGAAAGATATTGAAGTGAATTCTCAAAGAAATGGAGTGAAAAATCATGACGAAAAATTTAGGACTGCATGAGACTTTAGAGGCGCACGAAATTTTAACTTTCAAGAGTCTTTGTCTAACAAAGTCCTCTACAATGAGCAGTTTAGTGCAGGATACAGAACTACAAAATATTCTATTAAAAGACATGAGGGCTGGGACACAAGATATTCAAACACTGCAGGAAATTCTGATGAATCGAGGGGAACGGTAATGACAAATTTTTTGCAAAATATGGCGGGTATGGGTGGCATGACTGATCAGGTGATTGCAACGGACTTCTTAATATCCGCAAAATCAGGAATTAGAAATCTTGCTTTTGCCATTACAGAAACAAAAACACCTGAATTGAAAGCAGCCTTAAGAGAACAGCTTCGTGTCGCTGTAGAAAGACATGGAGAGATAAGTAACTATATGATTTCAAAAGGTTACTATCATCCACATGATTTAAGTGAACAATTACAAGTTGATTTAAATACAGCAAATACAGCCCTAAACCTTCCCCAACAATAAAGTCTACTCATAGATGTGAGAACAGACAGATCACACAGGGGTTCGGGCAAATGGAAAAAAGCAATGAATTTCTCAAATTTGAGATACATTGCTTTTTTTAGGGGTATATTATAGCTAGTTCTTATAAAGGTAATGTAGATGATCCTGGGAAAGGGATTGTTTCCAGGCAATCTCATATCTCTTTCTCAGCAAAGAAAACCACCCCGCGTAGGAAACAAAAGGGTGGTTCCCGATCAATCTTTAATCACCAAACATGGATCCTAGTTTTGTTCAAAATTTTTCCTCTTACCGGAAGTTGATACTTATGTAGCTTCGTGCCTATGGTGCTTTATTTATACTTTTAAATCTAAGATGAAGCAGGCTTTTCAATTTGAGTTAAGTCACTTCTTTATCATAGGACAGTATCTGACAAAAAAGGCAGCTCCCTGATGGGGGATAGCTACCTTCGTTTACGATTACTATGAAAAGGTAGGGGCAGGGAATTCATCGATTCTCATACGAAGTAAACTATATGGTTTTTCCCGCAGGTCTCTTCCATAATGAAATCTTGCCTGCCGATGTAATTGATTCACAATGACATATAAGTATTGATCGGGACCAATCGAAAAAGTATCCGGCCATAAAATTCTCGGGTCATGTGCGATGGT
>NZ_JVPL01000141.1:0-306 GCF_001054655.1 Bacillus sp. 220_BSPC | reverse complement strand
AAACAAGACTAGTTTATCCTTCATGTTTTTTTACAGTACCCCTTAATGGACGGAAGAAATGAGCGACACTCCTGCCGAATAACTGGGTAGCCGAGCCCCCGCAGTCAGTCGGCGGAAAGGGAGCGGATTTCTGAAATCAACTGGAATGTAATTTCAAGAAAAGACCGTAGGCTCGGACACATCCCGAAGCAAGTTTATGATAGGGGATCCTTCATGTTTTTAGAGTAATCCTTAAAGGATGGAAGAAATATGCGAGACTCCTGCCGAATAACTGGCTAGCCGAGACCCCACAGGCGCTTGTGCCGA
>NZ_JVPL01000140.1:0-2148 GCF_001054655.1 Bacillus sp. 220_BSPC | reverse complement strand
CTCCAATCAACCTTAAATAGTTTCGTTTAAAAACAACAATCTTTACGAAAAGAGCCTATCTAAAAAACCCTTAGACTTAAATCATTCTAAGGGTTTCTACATTTAATTTATCAGTTTCAATAAGTTACAGTTGATAGTCATTTGTCACCAAGTTCGTTTATTTTTTTCGTAAGCTCATTAAACTTTTGGTCGAGTTCTGCGTACGCTTTATCGTTTGGAGTCATAAAGCTAAGCTTTCCTAAAACTTCTTGTCTTTCTGTTTCAAGCGTTAATCGAAGTTCTTCCAGATCATCTCTTTTTAAAGGTGATTCATACAATTGCTTTTGAATGTGATTATTCGAAATGACAAGTTTGCTGCTTGTCGTTTTTTCGAGAAAATATCGATCATGCGAAACGACGAGTAGCGTTCCGGTGTACTGTGCTAAGGTATCCTCAAGTTGTTCCCGTGAAGCTAAGTCCAGGTGATTTGTCGGTTCATCCAAAATGAGCACATCTTTTTCCTCTAATATATATTCCATTAACTTACATTTTACTCGCTCACCCATACTCATATTCTTAATGGGTTCTGTCCAATGAGATACCGTGAAGCCTAAATGCTTCATTAAAGTTTGAACGTGCCCTCTAGACTCGAAAGTTTCTTTATGAAATAGCTGGGCCGGTGTTAGTTCAAGTGGTAAATCAAACACTTCCTGCGTCAAATAGCCTATTTTCGCAGATGGTGAAATCCATACATCGCCCGCATAAGTTTCATGTCCAAGGATTATTTTTAATAATGTCGTCTTTCCGCTGCCATTGGGACCTATTATGGAAACCTTCTCACCATGCTGAATCGTGAAATTGACGTTTTTAAATAGTGTTCGACCGTTAAAAGACTTAGTTAAATTCTTAACTTCCAAAAAACGTTTTCCCATCTTGTTTTTTGCATTAATTGAAAAGCGTACAGTGTATTCCGGCTCAACAGGTTCAGTTTTTGCTTTTTCAAGCTCTTTTTCAAGACGCTTTTGTTTAGATTTTACCTGTGCATCCATGCGCTTTGCTTTTACGCGATAGTATTCCTTAATTCCTTCCTTTTTGGTCGATTGGGAATGGGCTTTTTTTGACCAAGAAGTGATTTCTTTCATTTGTCCCTCAATCCGTTCAATCATTTTTTGCTGTTTTTCATATTCACGTTGTTGTGTAAGTCTTTTCTGTTTGTGAACCTCCATATAACTAGAATAATTCCCTCTGTGCTCAATTAGCTTTTTATCTTCAATCGACCAAATTTTCGTTGCTACAGCATCCAAAAAATAACGATCGTGAGAAACAAAAATGATGGTACCTCCATAATTTTTAAATTGTTCTTTGAGGAATTCTAAACTTTCCTCATCAAGGTGGTTCGTCGGTTCATCTAATAGTAAAAGGTCAGCATCTTTAGAAAGTCCTTTTGCTAACCGGGCTTTCAGTTTTTCTCCCCCGCTTAGTAGTGGGAAGTCATGGCTTGGTACATGCATTTTATCAAGTAATTTAACTTCTGAAGGCGTCTTATCTTCTGAAGAATGGGACTCGACTTCTTGTTCAACCATAAAAACTTTCACGTCTTGCTGCAGCCATTGGATTTGTCCATGTGCAGGCTCTAAATCATTGTTGATTAATTGTAACAACGTAGATTTTCCGGCACCATTTTTACCAATGATACCGATGATCTCGCCCTGTTGAACTGTAGCATTAACATTTTCAAAAATGTTCAGGTCCAATACTTCATAACTAATATTAGTTAATTTTAAAAGTTCTTTCATATAATCCATCCCTCTCTTTAAGGGAGAATAAAAAAAATCCTCCCAGTTCATATGGAAGGATTAGTCGTACCTGTGCATTATCAAATAAGAGCTATTTTCACGATAGCTCTAAAATTTATAGAAAATGGGCAGACTAATCCTATTTTGTATGATTTGAAATATGCGATTTCAAATTTTAAAAATAAGATTAGTTAATCATCGGCCACCCATCATCCCTTCTGATATTAATAAAATCAGTATAGCATAAAATAATATTTTAAAACAAAAGGAAACAACATATTACTTTGCTTTCAATCTAAATTTAAGGCTGTTTTAACATACTATGTTGCTATTTACCAAGTAGTGCGGTGTGGTTGATTTCCCCTCCAGATGC
>NZ_JVPL01000139.1:0-28423 GCF_001054655.1 Bacillus sp. 220_BSPC | reverse complement strand
ATAAAAATAGACAAACTCGATTTTCATCGAGTTTGTCTACAGTCTGAGACGAAGCCGTTTATGTTATAAACAGCTTCGTCTTTTTGTTGTATATCTCTCATAAAATGCAAAATATGGCCGAGTGATTTTGGGGTTAAATGTAAATCTGAAACTTGTAAACCAAACTTTCCTTTTATTTAGAAGAGTTGGAAAGGGTGGGATAAGGGACACTTTTTATGTGTGTCCCTTATCCGGGGTATAATTCACAATACAAAGTTAATAGATTAATCATTCTGTTCTTTGCCCTTTTAAAAGAGAATTGTCTGTTGGATGGTTAAAGAACAACCTAGTGTTAATAGTAAGATCCCCATCAAAGGTTATTTTTTGTTCTACTCACATTTAACACTTATTCGTTAACCAATTCCTTTATCATTAATAGATGTGGACCGCCATCTTCCATAAAGACATCGGATGAAGTCCGATAGCCGAGTTTTTTATAAAAGCCCTCTGCCTGTGTTTGCCCATGTAATTTAACCTGAGTAATACCTTGTTCCTTTGCAATTTCTTCCAACGTTTTAAGTATTATTTTCCCGAGACCAAATTTACGGTAAGGCTCCAAGATGCAAATTCTCTCCAATTTACCTAACCCATCAACAACTCTTAATCTTCCAGTTCCGACTGGCATTTCATTATAATAGACTAATATGTGTTCAGATAAAGCATTAAGTGTATCGAATTCATCAAATTCAAATTCTAATGGGAAACCTTGTTCCTCGACAAATACTTCTTTTCTGATATGAAAGGCTATTTTTAAATCATTTTCAGTAGTTATTCTTTTTGAATCCAATGTTCTTCATCCCTTTTCTAGATTTATTTAAAAAGATAAGTCATAATAAATGTATATCCTATATTAGTATAAATGAAATTATTTTTGTTGTAAATACAACAAAAAAGTCAGGGGCTTTTTGTATGAAGGAAATACTCCGTGAAATTGGAATGATAGCAAGGGCATTGGACTCTATAAGTAATATCGAATTTAAAGAATTTGACCTTACAAAAGGACAGTATTTGTATCTTGTTCGAATATGTGAAAACCCAGGTATCATTCAGGAAAAGTTAGCAGAAATGATAAAGGTAGACCGAACGACAGCAGCTCGTGCCATTAAAAAACTTGAAATACAAGGGTTAATCGAGAAGAAAAATGATGAGGAAAACAAAAAAATTAAAAAGCTATATGCAACCGATAAAGGTGAAAAGGTCTATCCTTATTTGAAAAAAGAAGGGGAGTATACTGACAAGGTTGCGTTATCTGGATTTTCTTTGGAAGAAACGGAAACGATGCTTCATCTTCTTCAAAGGGTTAGAAAAAATATTGAGGTAGATTGGGAATTTGTGAAAAAGGGAAATAAAAGGGGGTATTGATACATAATAAAAAAGAGGCTCGACTCCGTTTAGGAATTGAGCCTCCTTCTTATTATCCAGCTACATTTTCAGTGAACTGACTATTGTATAGCTCTGCATAGAAACCATTCTCCCTTAAAAGGTCTGAATGCGTTCCTTTCTCTATCACTTTTCCTTGATCCATAACAAGAATCAAATCTGCATCCTTAATCGTTGAGAGACGATGGGCAATGACAAAGCTGGTTCTTCCTTCCATCAGTCGGTTCATGGCCTTTTGGATAAAGACTTCTGTCCGAGTGTCCACACTAGATGTCGCTTCATCCAATATCATGATTGGCGGATCTGCTAGAACAGCCCGGGCGATTGTCAAAAGCTGCTTTTGGCCTTGTGAGATGTTCGAAGCTTCTTCGTTTAAGATTGTCTCATAACCATCTGGCAGTGTCCGAATGAAATGGTCGGCATGTGCCGTGCGAGCAGCTGCAAAAATTTCTTCATCAGTTGCTCCATTTTTGCCATAAGCGATATTTTCATTAATCGTACCATTAAAGAGCCAGGTATCTTGAAGTACCATACCAAAATTCTTTCGAAGATCATTACGTGACATATTCCGTGTATCAAGACCATCAATCGTAATCTTTCCGCCGATGAGTTCATAAAATCTCATCAAGAGATTTATCATGGTCGTTTTTCCCGCACCAGTCGGTCCAACGATTGCAACCGTCTGTCCAGGCAGGACATCGATGTTCATATCTTCAATTAACATTTCTTCCCCATATCCAAAGTCCACATGTTCAAAAGAGACAGCACCATTTGCCCTTTTTATATTAACTGTGGTTTGTTCTTTCATTTCCTCTTCTTCATCAAGTAGTTCAAAAACACGCTCAGCGGCTGCAACCGTCGACTGAATAATGTTAGCGATGTTAGCCGTTTGTGTGATTGGCTGGGTGAACTGCTTTGAATATGTGATGAATGCTTGAATGTCACCAATTGAAATCGAACGCTGAGTTACCAATATTCCGCCGACAACGCTGATGATGACATAGCTCAAATTTCCGATAAAGAACATTACGGGCATGATGATACCCGATATAAACTGGGCTTTGCTTCCCGCTTTATACAATCCTTCATTAACTTCAGTAAACTGGGCACTCGCCTTTTTTTCATATCCGAATGCTTTAACGACTTGATGGCCGGTATATATCTCTTCAATGTGGCCATTTAATTGTCCGAGTTTACGCTGTTGATCGGCAAAATGTTTTTGGGATCTTTTTAAAATAGGCCGGATTGCAAATATTGACAAAGGTAAGCTGATTATCGAGATTAATGTCAATAACGGGCTTATCGAAAGCATCATGATGATAATCCCCACAATCGTTACGATTGATGTTATGAATTGCGTTAAGCTTTGCTGAAGTGTGCTCCCGATTGTATCAATATCATTTGTCATTCGGCTAAGTGTTTCACCATTTGGACGTCCTTCAAAGTATTTGAGTGGAAGTTTCTCGAGCTTTTTGTTCACATCTTCTCGAAGGTCATATACCGTGTCTTGTGCAACACTTGACATAATGTATTGTTGTACATAGTTGAAAAGGCTGCTTAAAGCATAAAGTCCGGCAAGGAGTAGAAGGATCTGGCCAATTTTATCAAAGTTAATGGCTGCTCCTGGTATTCCCTGGAACTTTCCATATGCTCCTTCGAATAATTCTGTAATTGCATTTCCCATGATCTTCGGTCCTACAATCATAAAAATCGTACTCATGATTGCAGCGAAGAACACGGAAATCAATTTGTTGCGCCTCGGTTTTAAATAGGTCAATAAGCGTTTTAGTGTTCCTTTAAAATCTTTTGCTTTTTGACCCATCATCATCATGTTACCGCCACCAGGACCATGCCCGACCTGACCGCCGCCTTGAGGTTTCTTTTGATTACTCATGCAATTTCCTCCTCTGTAAGCTGTGATAAGGCAATTTCACGGTAAATGTCGTTTGTGCTAAGCAACTCTTGGTGTGTTCCCATGCCTACAATGTGGCCTTCGTCTAACACAATGATTCGGTCAGCGTCCACGACGGTACTGACACGCTGGGCAACGAGTAGTACCGTCGAATTTTTCGTTTCATCTTTCAGGGCTGCGCGAAGGTTGGCATCCGTCTTGTAGTCCAGTGCAGAAAAACTATCATCGAATATATAAATATCCGGTTTTCGAATGAGTGCCCTTGCAATAGAAAGCCGTTGTTTTTGCCCTCCTGATAGGTTTGAACCGCCTTGATCGATTTCTGCCTCATAGCCGCCTTTCATGCTGCTGATAAAATCCTCCGCTTGCGCGATCCGAGCGGCATGCTCAACTTCATCTTGTGTGGCTGTTTGTTTTCCAAAGCGAATGTTTTCAGAGATAGTACCTGTAAAGAGGGAGGCCTTTTGTGGTACAAAGCCAATTTTTGAACGGACTTCATCTTGTGATGACTTACGTATATCAACACCATTGACGCGAATCGTTCCGCTTGAAATATCATAGAAGCGAGGGATCAAATTGACAAGCGTCGTTTTCCCGGAACCAGTTCCACCGATTATTGCGGTGATTTCACCAGGACTTGCAGAAAAACTAATATCCGATAATGCAGGTTCTTCTGCTCCTGGGTAACTGAACGTAACATGTTCAAATTCAAGGGTACCGTGTACACGATCTGCCTTTTCTGTCCCCTCATCCAGGAATGAAGGTTTCATGTCAAGGACTTCGTTTATCCTTGTTGCCGACACGGCAGCTCGCGGAACCATAACGAACATCATGGATGCCATAACGAGAGCGAACATAATTTGCATAACATATTGGATAAATGCCATTAAGTCCCCGATCTGCATACCGCCGTTATCAATACGGACTCCACCAAACCAAATGATACCAACAACCGTCAAGTTCATGACAAGCATCATTACAGGCATCATGAAGGCCATGATTTTATTGACTTTGATTGAGATATCCGTTAATTCTTTATTCGCTTTCTTTAGACGTTCTTTCTCTTGTGTTTCACGATTGAAGGCACGAATGACGCGAATTCCAGTTAAATTTTCTCGTAATACAAGGTTCAACCGGTCTAATCGTTTTTGCACCGTTTGAAAGAGCGGCACACCTTTATATAGAATAAGCAAGATTGAACCAATCAAAAAAGGCATTGTGACAACAATGACAAGTGATAATTTTGCATCCATGGATACAGCCATGATTACTCCGCCGATTAACATGATAGGTGCACTGATAACCATACGAAGCATCATGATAACCACTTGCTGGACTTGTGTTATATCATTGGTCGTTCGTGTAATCAATGATGCCGTACCGACTTCATCAAATTCTTGTAACGAAAACTTTTCAACGTGATTAAAGACCTTCAGGCGGAGATCGCGTCCCATTCCCATTGCCGCTTTGGACGAATAGTAACTTGCGATTATGGATGCACAAGCGCCAAGTGCGGAAACCAACAGCATAAAACCACCGATTTTCCAAATATAAGAAGTGTCTCCTCGAACAACGCCCTTGTCAATAATATTAGCCATTAGTGTAGGCAAAAAGAGGTCCGACATGGACTGAATAAAGACCAGACCGATAACTGCTAAAATAATCCACTTATATACGGATAAATTTTTCAGTATTTTTATCATTTTGTACACTCTCCCTGTTCGGTTGCTCGTGCTTCTAAAAAGTTTGTAATTTGCAGATGCGTTTTTAGCAACTCTTCAAACTGTTCTTCGGAAAGCATTTCAATGGCCGTTTGAAAGATTTGGTGAATGCTTCCTTCGTGAAAATGAATCGTTTTTAATAAATTTTCCCCCTTATCGGTGATTGACAATTGAATCTCACGCCGGTTGCCCTCCACATGCTCACGATGGAGCATGCCTCCGCGAACTAGACCATCGACCGCTTGGCTCAAGGTGCTTTTTGGAAGAAATGTTTTCTCCCCGACATTTTTTTGGGAGGTCTCTTTGTAAAGGGTAATGGTCATCAAAATGGAATATTGAGGAACTGTTAATCCATTTTCTGCGGCTGTCTTTTGAACGAACCGCATGATATTTTTCTGTACGTTCCAAAATGAACGCAATAGTTGTACGGAACGCATTAATTGTTTTTCATTCTCCACTCAACATCACCATTCTTTCTGTATTGAACTGTTCCATTTCGAACATTTAATTTTATGAATCATTTTAATTTACAGCTATTCTTCCGCTTAGTCAATAACTTCAACCCACCGGCTTTTATCTAGTCTTGGTGCGTATATGGAAATGAGTTAAAGTCAGGTCAGGCCAAAACTGTTAAACCCATTGTATTTTTGTTAAAGAAAGGTTTTCTCGTGAAAACAACGATACAAAGTGAAATTAACTTGAAAATGTGAGATGAAAAGTGGTAGGATAATATTGCATTGAGTTAGTACCAGGTAATAATAGTAGATGATAACGCATTTGAGGGTGTTAAATGGCAAGCATGCATACATAAAAGGGCTTTTCCTTCCTTCCTTCCTTAGATACATATAGGATTTAAGTTTGCGAGACAAACAAACAGCTAAATATGAAAGGTTAGTAATTTATATAGACCCATTTATATATTGGGTGACAGCATGAGGAGAACATTCTGGTTTTAACAGAAAACCGTTTTAATTATTAGGAGGGATGAACATATGGTTGAAAACCGCCATCTACAGGCAGGTCTTAGTGATGAGCTGGTGCTTGAGATGTATAGAATTATGTTGTTGGCAAGAAGAGTGGATGAACGGATGTGGCTGTTGAACAGATCTGGAAAAATTCCATTTGTCGTTTCTTGTCAAGGGCAAGAAGCAGCTCAAGTGGGTGCAGCATTTGCGTTGAATCGTGAAAATGATTATGTCCTTCCTTATTATAGGGATCTAGGGGTGGTGCTCGCGTTTGGGATGACCGCGAGGGATTTAATGTTATCCAGTTTTGCCAAGGCAGAAGATCCAAATTCAGGCGGGCGTCAAATGCCTGGGCATTTTGGGCAAAAAAAGAATCGAATCGTGACGGGATCTTCGCCAGTTACGACTCAAGTGCCACATGCAGTGGGGATTGCACTCGCTGCAAAAATGGAAGGAAAAGATATTGTTTCATTCGTTACATTCGGTGAGGGTTCATCAAACCAAGGTGATTTTCATGAAGGAGCGAATTTCGCAGGTGTACATAAACTTCCGGTCATCTTGATGTGCGAAAATAATCAGTATGCCATTTCCGTCCCTATTGAAAAGCAATTGGCTTGCGGGAAAGTGTCCGACCGGGCCATTGGTTACGGCATGCCAGGGGTGACGGTTGATGGAAATGATCCGATCGAAGTATACCGGGTGGTGAAAGAAGCTGCTGAGAGAGGAAGGCGTGGTGAGGGCCCAAGCTTAATCGAAACGGTTTCATACAGGCTTACACCACATTCAAGCGATGATGATGATAGTCAATACAGGTCGCCTGATGAAGTATCGGAGGCAAAAAAAATAGATTCAATCATTACTTTTGGCGCCTATTTAAAAGCAGTGGGAATCATGGATGATCAAATGGAAAAACAATTGAACGAGGAAATAATGGAAGTTGTGAACGAAGCGACGGATTATGCGGAAAATGCTCCATTTGCAAATGAAGACACGCTCTCAAAATACGTTTACGCAGAAAGGTAAGGAGGAAAGAAGATGGCAGTGATATCTTATATAGATGCCGTGATAATGGCGATGCGGGAAGAAATGGAACGTGATTCCCGTGTATTTGTATTAGGTGAGGACGTAGGGGTAAAGGGCGGCGTGTTTAAAGCGACTTCAGGGTTATACGAACAATTCGGTGAACAGCGTGTCATTGATACACCGCTTGCTGAATCCGCAATCGCAGGAGTCGGCATCGGCGCGGCCATGTATGGAATGAGGCCGATTGCGGAAATGCAATTCGCTGATTTTATCATGCCAGCAATCAACCAAATCATTTCGGAAGCTGCAAAAATCCGTTATCGCTCCAATAATGACTGGCATTGTCCTATCGTCATCAGAGCTCCATACGGCGGTGGTGTACATGGGGCGTTATACCATTCACAATCCGTTGAAGCCATTTTTGCCAATCAACCGGGACTTAAAATTGTCATGCCCTCTACACCCTATGACGTGAAAGGGTTATTGAAAGCCGCCATTCGCGATGATGACCCTGTCCTTTTCTTTGAACATAAAAGAGCCTATCGCCTAATTAAAGAAGAAGTGCCGAATGATGATTATGTTTTACCGATTGGTAAGGCGGATGTAAAACGTGAAGGCGAGGACGTTACTGTGATTACTTATGGCCTTTGTGTTCATTTTGCGCTTCAGGCAGCTGAAAGGCTGGCCAGTGATGGCATATCCGTTCATATACTTGATTTACGAACAGTTTATCCATTAGATCAAGAAGCCATAATGGAAGCTGCATCTAAAACAGGAAAAGTCCTATTGATTACTGAAGATAATAAGGAAGGAAGCATCATTAGTGAAGTATCGGCGATCATTGCAGAAAACTGCCTCTTCGATCTTGATGCCCCAATCATGAGACTCGCGGGCCCGGATGTTCCTGCTATGCCATATTCACCATCATTAGAGAAATCATTCATGGTGAATCCTGAAAAAGTGGAAAAGGCACTGCGGGACCTGGCTGCCTATTAAATGGTCTGCGTGGAGGAACGAACCTTTCGCATCCGTTAAAATTGCTGTTAATTGGGATTGATCTTAAAATGAACTTAAGTCTAGCAACTATAAAAAAGGTTGCCAGGCTTTTTTTTTGCGGTAAATAAATCATCTATATGGAAAAAATATTCCTAGGCTAGAGAGGGCATTTAAAACTCAGTGATTTTTGGGGAATTCTCACTTCGTAAATATATATTGAATGGATTGCGTGGTATTATATGGTAAAGCATTCTAGGTAAAGGAGAACTAATGATGAATACTGGACAATTATCCAATAATAAACTATTAGATATGGTGTTTGAAAGTACATATTATGGAATTGTAATTGTCGATAGTCACGCAAAAATTCAATATATTAGCAATAAATATTGTGAATTTTTAAATGTTGAACGCAGTACAGTGATTGGTGAACATGTGACGAATATAATTGAAAATACAAGGCTACACCTAGTGGTGCAAATAGGTAAATCGGAAATCGCTGATATACATTTTCTTCGGGGTGATTTTGTTATAGCTAATCGCATTCCTATTATCGAGAATAAGGAAATAATTGGTGCGATTGGGACAATAATGTTTCGTGATCTTGATGACTGGAACAAAATGAATAGCCACATTAAGGAGATACTGACAAAACATAATTTTTACAAAAATGAAAGAGATGTTATAAATGGAGTAAAGTATTCCTTACACAATTTAATTGGAAATTCACAAGAAATACAACAGTTAAAAGAACTTGTGAAAAGGGTTGCTAGAGGTGATATCTCTGTACTAATTAGAGGAGAAAGCGGTACAGGCAAGGAAATAATAGCACATAGCATTCATCAGTTAAGTGGGAGAAGTGACAAACCACTTGTGAAAATAAATTGTACTTCAATTCCGGAACACTTGTTAGAATCTGAACTTTTCGGTTATGAAGAAGGTGCCTTTACAGGGGCAAACAAGGGAGGGAAAATAGGAAAGTTTCAATTTGCTGATGGTGGAACTGTTTTCCTTGACGAAATTGGTGATATGCCTCAGCATATGCAAGTCAAGTTATTAAGGGTTCTTCAGGAAAAGGAATTTGAGCCTGTAGGTTCGCTTTATCCAAAAAAACTAATGTTCGAGTGATTGCTGCAACAAATCGCCCTTTAGAAAAATTGGTGGAAGAAAAGCTATTTCGTGAAGACCTATTTTATAGAATTAATGCAGTCCAATTATTTGTTCCCCCTTTAAGAGATAGAATTGAAGATATCCCTGTACTTGTTGATTATTTTTTAAAAAAAGTCACAGCTCGAATAGGAAAACGAGTAACTTCTGTACATCCTGAGGTGCTTTCAGTAATAGAGCAATATAACTGGCCAGGGAATATCAGAGAACTAGAGAATGTGATTGATGCAGGTGTTCACCTATCAAATGACGAAGTAATCGGAAAAGATGCTTTACCTGATTATCTAAAACGTCATAACGTTAAAATGAAAGAAGAAAGTTTAAAGGATATTGTGGAGGAAACAGAAAAGAAGGCAATCGAAAGAGCGTTAAGAAGGTTTAAGTTTGATAAAAAACGGGTTGCGGAAACTCTTGGAATAGGGAATTCCACCCTTTACGATAAAATAAAAAAATATCAGATTTCTGACCAATAAAAATTAATCCGGGATTTCAGAATTCATTCCGAAATCCCGGATAAATATTTTAATTTCAATATTAGTGTAGGTAAAGTTCACATTAAAGGAGAAAAAGACTATAGAACAGATTTAAATTTTATTTAAATTATGAAAATTAATGAATAAAAAATCAACTGATCTAAATTCAGTTGATTTTTTTTAATTATTTTCTGAAAAATCAGAAAATAAATAATTGAATATTCCACGATAATTAGAAAAAGTAAGTCAGTATAGGGGGGTTACGTGTTGGAATGAATCTTGCATTCAAATTTGAAGAAAGGAGGAAAGGAATCGATAAACTATAATTTGAATCTGCTTAAACTGAAAAGGAGGAATTTCATTGGATGTCGGTTTTATAACAAGAAAAATGGCAAATGATTTAAATAATTTAAATCCTAGAAAAATAGCAATAAAAGAAGAAGTAGGAAAGTCAATGACGTACATGGATCTCCACCATATATCAAATGCGTATGCAAACAAGTTTTACGAATTAGGAGTTCGAAAAGGGGATCGTGTCGGTATTTTACTTTACAACTGTCTCGAATATTTTAGTCTATATTTTGCCATTGCGAAAATCGGCGCAATTGCCGTTCGACTTAATTTTAGGCTATCAAGTGCTGAGCTTGAGTATGCATTAAATGATTCACAGACAAAAATATTGTGCTTCCATTCGAACTTAGCCAGTCAGCTGGAATCAGTTTTTAATCATGTTTCGGTTGAGCGTTATTTTTGTCTTCCTCATAGAAATGGCTCAATCCCAGGTTGGTCTGAGTCATGGAGTGTTTTAGAAAGTGGTTCGGTAGATGAGGTCAAAGTCGATAACATTAAATTAAACGATCCGGTCATGCTGATGTACACATCAGGCACAACGGGAAGACCTAAAGGTGCGATTTGGACTCATGATACAACTTTCTGGTTTTCTACGATTCAAGCGCTGAAATGGAAATTTACAGGGATAGAAGTTGCGATGACGACAGGACCACTATACCATGTTGGAGCGATGGAAGATATCGCACTTCCTATTCTTATGATGGGTGGCAGCGTAATAATTACAAAAAGCCAAGAATTCGAGATTGGAAGAATTCTTTCCGTTATTGAACAGGAAAATGTGACTGATGCTTTTTTATTCCCTTTTATGATTTATGAAATGCTAAATTTGCCTGAAATTGAAGAGTATCAGCTAAAATCTTTAAAAACTATATATACAGGTGGTGACCCGCTAATGCCATGGGCATTGGAACAATTAAAAAAGAGGTTTCCTCATATTGGAGTTGTTCAAGTTTACGGGTTAACTGAAGGACAACCAATTGCGGCATCGCTAGAACCACAGGATGCTTTTACAAAAGGCCATACCGTTGGAAAGCCGATGCCGCTTACAGAAATTAATATTATTGATGAAGATGGAACACCCATGCCTGTTGGTGAAATTGGTGAAATCGCTATTAAAAGTCCAGCGGTTTCTGAGGGGTATTGGAGGAAACCTGATGCCACAATGGAAACATTTGTGAATGGTTGGTGTAAAACAGGAGACCTGGGAAAATTCGATCATGATGGGTATCTATCAATTGCAGGCAGAAAAAAAGATATGATCCGAAGCGGTGGTGAAAACATTTACTCAGCGGAAATTGAAGACGTCTTATACCGCCATGAGGAGGTGAAGGAAGTTTCTATAATTGGTATTCCTGATCCGAAATACATTGAGGCTGTATGTGCTGTTATTGTAAAAAAAGAAGGATCCAAACTTACGGAAGAAGATGTTGTTAATTACTGTAAGGAACATCTTGCTAGCTATAAAAAACCTAGAAAGGTCACATTTGTTGATGAAATTCCACGTACCCCATCCGGTAAGGTTCAAAAGTTTATTCTTCGAAAACAGTTTAGTGGTATGGAATAAATAAGGAATATCCAAAAAGGTACAGGTTTTATAAATACATTATTTCAATTTTTAAAAAATGCACATAACCACTATGGATTCTATCAAGATATCTGTGTTTACCCACTGATGCACGTTTTCAACAATACAAGAACATCTGGAACCCAAAAGTTCAAATAAGGTTAAGGAGGAAAGCCGATGAAGAATAAAAATCAAGTTGTTTCATGGTCAAAACAGGGTACTATTGCACTGATTATTATTGATAATCCACCTGTTAATGTATTAAGCGCAGATGTTATAGAACAATTGAATCTTGTGGTGGATGAAATTGAAAGCGATTTCAAGGTTAAGGTCATTATCCTTACAGGTGAAGGCGAAAGGGCTTTTGTTGCTGGTGGAGATATTAAAGAATTTCCAGGATGGATAGGAAAAGGAGTCGAAGAAGGAAAGGGGAAATCACTTTGGCTACAGGAACCACTTAATAAAATTGAACGTCTATCTCGTCCAACCATTGCTGCAATCAACGGATTAGCATTAGGTGGAGGATGTGAACTTGCCTTAAGTTGTGACATTCGAATTGCGGAGGAACAAATTAGGATTGGACTTCCTGAAATTAATTTGGGATTGTTTCCAGGGGCAGGGGGGACTCAAAGACTTCCTAGACTGATAGGTAAAGCAAAAGCAAAAGAATTGATCTTTACTGGCGAGCCATTGAATGCAGAAGAGGCCAAACAAATAGGGCTTGTTAATCATGTCGTGCCAAAGGGGGAATCCATAAATAAAGCAATGGAAATCGCAAAATGTATTTGCAATTATTCTTTACAATCTTTAACTTTTGCAAAGCATTCCATTGATTATGGCTATGAACAAACACTTGAAGATGGACTCATGATTGAAGCTGAAAACTTTGGTCATGTTTTTCAGACGAAGGATGTTAAGGAAGGCGTTGAAGCCTTTATTAGTAAAAGAGAGCCGAACTTCGTTGATCAGTAATCCAGCATGACAAAATCAGAGTGAAGTCCAATTTTTGAAAAAAGAAGATTGTGCAGTTACTGATTTTAGTTAATAAACTAAATAGATAATGTTATTTTTTAAAAAATCTATTCGGGAAATTAATTAGAGTTCTTTACTTTATGTTCACTAGAAAAGTGAACTATGATGCCAAAGAAGTCTTGGGGCAATGCATTCTAACCAGCAACAAATGATAACATATTATATTTTGAGAAAAAGGGGGAAATCAATATGGATGTAATGATAATTATTATTTCACTTGGATTACTTATGTTTCTAGCATATCGAGGATTTTCTGTTATTCTTTTTGCACCATTGTGCGCTTTGTTTGCTGTATTTTTAACGGATCCTGGACATGTTTTACCTTTCTTCTCTAATATATTTATGGTTAAGTTGGTTGAATTTGTTAAATTATACTTCCCGGTTTTTCTACTAGGTGCTATTTTTGGGAAATTGGTTGAAATAAGCGGTGTTGCAAAGAGCATAGCTAAAATTATTGTCCGTTTTATCGGGGCTAAACAAGCCATTCTAGCCATAGTGATAATGGGCGCAATCCTGACATATAGCGGAGTTAGTTTGTTTGTTGCAGTGTTTGCCATATATCCATTTGCTGCTCAGCTGTTTCGTGAAGCTAATATTCCAAAGCGTTTAATTCCTGCGACAATTGCAGTTAGTGCTTTTACCTTTTCAATGGATTCACTTCCAGGGTCTCCGCAAATTCAGAATGTCATTCCAACGGGATTCTTTAAAACTGACATCTATGCTGCACCGACATTGGGGATTATTGGGGCAATATTTATCATTTCCTTGAGCCTTTTATATCTAAATCATTGTCGACATAAGGCAGCTAGAAATGGTGAAGGGTATTTTGGAATTGGGGATAAAGCTATTGATAAGGAAGCTGCTGAAGCAGAAATGGCAGCTAGTTCTGCTTTATCGGTTGAAACGACTAATAAGTTGGGGATGGATTCTGAAAAAGCTATAAGTAGAAAAGACTGGCTTGCTTTTATTCCGTTAGTGTTAGTTGGAGTAATGAATAAGTTTTTTACTGAGTCGTTTCCTCTTTGGTATGCCAAAGGGTTTGATTTTGCTAATATTGGGCTAAAAGATTATGGAAATGTTGATATGTCTAAAGTTATCGGTGTTTGGTCTGTAGAGATGGCTCTTATTCTCGGAATAATAGCAACCGTCTTATTAAACTTAAAAGCTGTCAAATTAAATTTCAATTCGAGTATTAATATAGGGATTAGTGGGGCATTGCTTGCAACCATGAATACGGCAACCGAATATGGTTTTGGGGGTGTGATTGCTGCTTTACCCGGCTTTACTGTGATACAAGACTATCTTACTGGTATGTTTTCGAATCCTTTAATTAATGGGGCGATCATGACAAATGTTTTGTGCGGCATTACTGGTTCTGGATCTGGTGGGATGAGCATTACGTTGAGCCTAATGGCGGATACGTATATACAAACAGCTGCTCATTTTGACATTCCGTTGGAAGTTTTACATCGTGTCATTGCTATGTCAGCTGGTGGATTTGATACTTTACCACATAATGGAGCTATAATTACTCTTCTGGCTGTTACGGGACTCACTCATCACCAGGCATATAAAGACATTTTTGTTATTACCATTATAAAGACACTTGCTGTATTCTTTGTAATTGGTATATTCAGCTTGTTTGCCATCGTTTAAATATTTGCCGGTGAGCATTGGAAAATAAGTTTCGATTTCTAGATTTAAACGCTTTTTACATCAGATAATACGTCTTCAAAACATTTTTATAGTTGTTGATTTTAAAAACTATCACTAAATTATATATTCTATAGTATTTAATATCTGAATTTTCCGCCTGCTAATTTAAGCCCAAGTAGAAGGAGATTGGAAAAATGTTTAATAAATATTTCCATCAATATGAAATCGGAGAAACATGGGTGTCGAAAGGACGTACTATAACCGAAGCAGATCTAGTAATGTTTTCAGCATTTAGCGGTGACTGGTTTCCTCTCCATACTGATAAGGAGTATGCAGCAAATACCCAATTTAAGCAAAGGATAGCCCACGGAATGCTTATACTTTCGGCTGCAACCGGCTTATTTCAATTTGAACCAGGAATCGTCGTTGCATTTTATGGATTGGAGAAAGTACGATTTACAAACCCTACTTTTATTGGGGACACGATACATGTAGAATTAAAGGTGATTGATCTTTTTGAAAAGGACTATCAAGGTGTTGTAACAATCAACCAAGAAATAAAAAAACAAAATGGAGAAACTGTAGCCATCGCCAATATGAAAATAATGGTCAATTCTGATGCCGATGTAAAAATATAATAATCACTTGATTTATTAGGCGACAAACGTAAATATTTGAGCAGATAAAACGTACTTATTACTAATATCAATATCAAATTAGCTTATGGGTATAAGAGAAAATTTTAAGTAAAAGGTATTATCCCAAACTTTAGCACAGAAATTTAAACGGGCGGTAGGCTGAAGAAACGAAATAATAAGCTGCGTTTTTTACATCATTTTTAGATGAAGGCAAGCCTGCACAGTGGCTTGCCTTCTTTAATGAACTCAAGCCACTTTTTTTTAGACATCTTTATCTTGCCTTTATAGGCTGTTGTTTCATTTTGGCTGAAAAAAATTTCAAGTTCATCTTATATAGCAAGATTTTTTTATGAAATCCCTAACAATGTTTGTCATAATAGGAAAGTAGGAAGGGGGAGCATCATGCTTCGATTATACGGGGCTTTAATCGGCCTTAGTTTGATATGGGGTTTATCGTTTGTTTTTATGAAGTGGCTGCTACCGCCTGCGGGCATTTGGGGGATTGTATTTCTCCGCTGTTTGGCGGGTGCTGTTGTTCTGCTTCCCATCTTATGGTGGAAGCGCAGGGAAATCAATTGGAAATTGCCATGGAAAGCACTGGTCGTTGTCGGAATCTTCAATTGCGGATTAGCATGGGGATTAATACCTTTAAGTGAAACGGAGATTAACAGCAGCACGGCATCGATTCTAAATGCAACCACTCCGATCTGGACGGGAATCATCGGATTTATCATTTTTTCATACGTTCTAACCCCCCGACAATGGATGGGCATTCTAATTGGTTTCTTCGGAATTCTAGTATTGATGGATTTTCAAATCGGTCAGCTTTTCGGAAGGGAATTCATCGGGATTGGGACAATGCTGCTAGCGTCCATCTGTTATGGTTTTGCCGGTCATTTTACGAAAAGATTTCTTTCCAGTACCAGCATATTGATCATTACGACGTTTACGCTGCTCACGGGTGCCGTTATCGGTTTGATCGGGATGCTACTAACAGAGCCGTTTAAGCCAGTGATGCTGATGGAACCGCTGACGATTTTCGCCATAGTCGGACTTGGTTGCTTTGGCTCTGGGGTCGGCCAGCTGATCTATTTCTACATCAATAAAAATGGCAGCCCTGAGTTAGCCGCATCTGTTACATACCTTATTCCTGCTACCGCTATGGTTTGGGGGTATATCCTGCTTGGAGAAGCGATTAATCCTAATGTAATCATTGGCCTGCTGATTATTTTCGCAGGAGTTTATCTTTCCTCTAAGAGGTCAAAAGAAAATGATGGCACAAACTCTTCATCTGGAAAACAAGCTGATTTGCATCAAGTAAAATAAGTAATCAAAACGAAATAGCCCTCACGTAAAGAGTTTGCTTTATGTTGGGGGCTTTCGTATGGGAACACATTAATAGTGTTACTTCATTATTGCCAAAGAATTGATTGTCTTTGCCGCTATTTATAGCTATGACATTAACCCAATACAGAATGGTCTTTACTTTAAGGAAAAAAGTTTTTTGTCTGAAATTATTTTTATTTTGAGATATATTAATTTGAGACAATCTTATTGACAGTGAAGGGTATTCATGATAAATTATCTTTAAATAAAGATATATTAATTCAAGATAATAAGAAACACCTTATCAAACCCCTTTAATGAATAGCCACTCTTTTTTGAAGGAAAAATATAGGGGATTAAGGAAAACGCTGAATATCCATAAATTGAATCGTTTTAATGGGAGGAATTATGTATGAATGGTTTAAAAGGTATACACCACGTAACGGCCATAACAAGTAGTGCTGAAAAAAATTATGAATTTTTCACAAATATATTAGGCATGCGTTTAGTCAAGAAAACTGTTAACCAAGATGATATCCAAACCTATCACCTGTTTTTTGCCGACGATGTTGGCGGTGCGGGTACTGACATGACATTCTTCGATTTTCCTGGTATTCCTAAAGGAGAGCATGGGACTAATGAGATTTCCAAAACATCCTTCCGTGTACCGACTGATGCGGCATTGGAGTATTGGGTTAAACGCTTTGACCGATTAGAGGTAAAGAATACAGGAATCCAAGAACAGTTTGGCAAAAAGATCATTTCATTTGTGGATTTTGATGATCAGCAATATCAATTGATCTCAGATGAAAATAATGAAGGGGTTGCAGCTGGAATCCCTTGGCAAAAAGGGCCGATTCCTCTGGAATACGCTATTACAGGATTAGGACCAATTTTCATTCGGATCGCCAATTTCGATTACTTTAAAGAAATGATGGAAAAAGTCCTTTTATTCAAAGAAATAGACAAGGAAGGATCATTTCACCTATTTGAGGTAGGGGAAGGCGGGAATGGTGCACAAGTGATCGTCGAGCATAATTCGATCCTTCCTCAGGCACGGCAGGGTTCTGGGACTGTTCACCATACAGCCTTCCGTGTTGAAGACCGTTCCGTTCTGGAAGAATGGATCAAACGAATGGAAAGCTTCCAATTTCATACGTCCGGTTATGTCGATCGTCACTTCTTTGAGTCGCTTTACGTAAGAGTGGCGCCGCAAATTTTATTCGAGTTTGCCACGGATGGTCCTGGATTCATGGGGGATGAGCCGTATGAAACGCTTGGGGAAAAGTTATCTTTACCACCGTTCTTGGAACCGAAAAGGGATCAAATCGAAAAGTTGGTCCGTCCCATTGATACAGTAAGAAGCACCAAGGAATACATTAAAGAATAATTGCGAATGATATATGGGTTTATGACCATACTAAAATAGGTAGAAATAAAAAATGGAATAATCATTTGAAATAGAAAAAATGTTCTGGAGGAATGAATCATGACAATAGATTTTTACACAGCCATTAAAGAGAGACGATCATATTATGGAATCAATAAAGAAGTCCAAGTATCGGATGAGAAAATTAAAGAAATAGTTGAATTTGCGGTAAAACACACGCCATCGGCTTTTAATTCCCAATCCTCCCGCCTTGTTGTTTTAACAGGATCGGCACATGATAAATTATGGGATATTACGACGCAGGCTTTAAGGAAAGCGGTTGGTGAGGGAGATTTCTCTGGCACTCAACAAAAAATGGATTCCTTCAAAGCGGGATATGGGTCAATATTATTCTTTGAAGATGAATCTGTAGTGAAATCACTTCAAGAACAATTTGCAACGTATGCCGATAACTTCCCAATCTGGTCACAACAAACATCAGGCATGCATCAATTAGTTGTTTGGACGGCACTTGAAGCAGAAGGATTGGGAGCAACTTTACAGCATTATAATCCTCTAATTGATGATGAAGTGAAAAAAGAATGGAATGTTCCAAGCAATTGGAAATTGATTGCGCAAATGCCATTTGGAAATCCAACAGCTCAACCGGGTGATAAAGAATTCAAACCACTTGAGGATCGTATCAAATTTTATAAATAAAACTTTGTTGAGAGCCGATTCTAATTGGCTCTTTTTTGTTTGTGCTCATTTTCCCATATTTTTTCAGTTCTACAATAAGAAAAAATATTTTCACTATTTTTTGTTGTGTGGAAAGTGACTATACCTTATGTAAAAGTTTTATAAGTAATAATTCTCCTTTTTATTCAATTCATTGAAAATAAGAGCTATTCCTTGCTCAAGTTTTTGTATATTTGTATTGGACACGTTTAGTTTTAATATTTTTTCCTGGTGAAAGCCATCTATATAATTTTGACCCATCGTCTCTACCAGTACTTGTTGATTCTGTAAGTTATTGATGAGGTGAGTACTATTTAAACGATGAGGCAGTACGATATGAGCGTTCATACATATGGATGCTGGGCGATAAAAGCCTGGAGCAGAGTACTTTTCTAGAGCATCATATAGCATGTTTGCACGCAATGAATAGGAAAGTCGCACTTTGTTTCTATGGTGTTTAAACATACCGCTTTTTATGTAGATTTCCAAGGCTGCTTGTGAAATCATGGAACTATCAATATCAGCTGTTCTTTTATATAGTTGGAAGCTGTCCGTTAATGGTTTAGGCAATACGGCCACACCTATGCGTAATCCTGGAAACATTATTTTAGAGAAGCTTTTTAAATAAATGACCATGTTATGGGTGTCCTCGGAAAAAATAGGGTCTACCTTCATATTTTCTTCGAAATCCGCTAAATAATCATCTTCTACAATATAGACACCATACTTTACCGCAAGTTTTAGTATCTCCACTCTTTCCATTTTAGAGTAAGAAGTCCCTAACGGATTATGAAAACGTGGCATCGTATAAAAGAATTTAATTTCCTGATCACTAAAAATCCGTTCTAACTCCTCTAAATCAATACCTTCTGCTGTTCGTTCGATTCCTCGCACGGAAATCTTGTACGCTTTCAATTGCTCCACAAATAGATGATAACTAGGCTGCTCAACGAGTATATGAGTACGTTCATTTGGAAAGGGGATTAACGTTAATAAGGAAAGTGCTTGCTGCACGCCAGAAGTAATGAAAACCTGTTCTTCTTTTGCGAAAACCTGATACTGCTCTAATTGTTTTTGTATCACTTTAATTAAAGAGGGCAGTCCTTTTGGAGTACCATAGATAAACAATTCTTGCTGATAGGTATCGATGGCTTTGTTAATGCAATGTTGAAAGCCATGATACGGAAATTGATGCCAAGCGGGAGCGGAGGTAACAAAGTCGATGTCCGTTGTGGGTTCGCGTTTACCATCAAATTCTTTTTGTACGACATAATATCCGCTTTTAGGAACCGCGTAGATTAAATGCCTCTTTTCCAATTCTTGCAGGGCTTTCAAGACTGTACTTTTACTACATTGATGTTGATCGCTTAATTGACGAATAGATGGGAGTTTAAAGCCCGCTTTGAGCCGTCCATTCTGGATGAGAGATTCAAATTCATTAAACAAAGCTACGTATTTTAGCATGAATACCTCCTAAAACTGTACCGTTACAGATGCTTCATATTTGTATTGTATCGTAGTGGAACTTTTAATACGATACTAACAACCGGCCGGGTGTTGAAAGGGAGGATTACTCAATATGCCAGAAAATAAAAAAGCCTATCTTGCGGCGATACTATATGCCATTATTATTGGATTTTCATTTTTCTTTACAAAAATATCATTAATGGAAGCTAGTCCGCTAGATACATTGGCACATCGATTTACGATGGCTTTGTTGATCGCCATAATTATTAAGCTATTTAGGAGGACATCAGTGAAAATGAGTGCAAAGGATTCTGTGAAAATTCTTCCGTTGGTGTTCCTTTATCCAATTTTATTCTTTACATTTCAAGTGTTTGGTCTCATTTATACCTCATCTTCAGAAGCGGGTATTATCCAAGCGACCATACCAATTTTTACATTATTATCAGCTTCATTATTTTTGAAAGAATACGCAGGTAGAGGTCAGAAATTTTTTCTTTGTTTATCTGTGCTGGGAGTTATCTTTATCTTTGTCATGAATGACTTGCAACATGCGGCTCACAGTTTGAAAGGAACGATCCTGATCTTATTATCCTCGATTGCTGCCGCTCTCTATAATGTGGTAGCGAGGAAGGTAACAAAGCAATATTCACTATTTACGTTAACGTATGTGATGACATTCTATGGTTTTGTGACTTTTAATAGTATGGCCGTCATCAACCATATAATTAACCAATCTATCAGCAGCTTTTTATTACCCTTCACAAATGGTGCATTTCTCATTTCAATCGTATATCTTGGGGTATTATCGTCACTGCTTACTGCTTTTTTATCAAACTATTCATTATCTATATTACCAGCATCTAAAATGAGCGTTTTTAGTAATTTAGCGACATTGATTACGATAATGGCAGGGGTGATTTTCTTACATGAATCGATTCATTATTATCATGTAATAGGTGCAATGATCATTCTTGCTGGGGTAATCGGCACGAATTATTTTGGTGGAATTCAATCCAAGCATAATGGTAAGACTTTTGCCGACCCATTGCTGAAAAGGGAGGGAAAGTAATGAATAAATATTTGTTGTTACTCATGATTAGTGGTATATGGGGATCTCAATTCTTCTTTATTGCATTAGTCATAGAAAATGTTGGTGTTATTACATTGTCTGCCATCAAAGCATGCATCGGCGGTATCTGTTTACTCTTCTTTGGTTTGTTTTTATCAAAAGCAGAGCGAAAAGTACCCAGGAGTTATTATAAATGGTATATAATCATTGCTTTTTTCGAGGTTGTACTGCCATTCGTCTTTATTGCACAAGGCCAGAAATCGGTGCCTAGCAGTATCGCAGCGGTGCTGATAGGAATGGTTCCCATCTTTACCATCCTTTTTTTACTAGCATTTTTCAAAAGAAAAAGCACAAGGCCGGAGATTACAAGTATCCTATTCGGATTTGCAGGTATTGTCTTCCTTTCCTGGCCGACACAAGGAATCCAAGACCTTTCTAACAGTATTCAGGGGAACATCCTCATGATATTGGCTGCTATGAGTTTTGGATTATCATTGATTTTCATGGAGAAATTAAACGAGGGATCTTCCGTCATTCATATGAGAAATGTATTACTGATTGCCAGTGCATTGCTCATACCCTTGTCCCTTTTGTTAGAGCAATCTTTCAAAATGGATATAGCACGATCTCAATCTATCTACTTAGCGATTTTAGGCATTTTCCATGCAGGTGTTGTTTATGCATTATTTAACAGGCTGATTCGGCAAGAAGGCGCATTATTTACTTCATATAGTAATTATATAGTGCCTGTCATCGGAATGATTTTAGGCTTTTTCTTTTTACATGAAGCGTTGTCTATTCATCAATTGATTGGAATGGGTATAATAATGCTGTCATTAGTTTTTTTAGACGAAAAAATAATTATCAAATTGAAAAGAAAGTAGTATTTTATTATATGTGCTAATGTCCATTATCTTTAATTGTACTAATATTCGTATATATAACGAAACCAAATTGAAAAATGGGCAGCAGGTTTAATATTTTTTGTAAGATCATTTATAGTTTTTTGATCAGCAAATGAATATATGGTAAAAGAAGCATCTGCTGAGGTTAATGCAGATGCTTTTCTTTTAAAAGGGGTAACTGATTTATTGGCGCTACCAGTAATAAATGCTTATATTTTTAGTTTTTCTGCATTAGATAGTGATGTATTTTCCTCCATCTTCATTATAATAAATCCACTCCAGGCAAACATTAGGGAGGCTATGTAAAAGATGCTGCCGATCGTTAAAAAGTCGACTAAATATCCGGTTGCAATCACCGCAGCTGCAGCACCGACGGAGGTCCAAACATGGTAGTTCCCGATTTCCGCACCCGCGGTTTTCTTCGTTACATATCTTGCCAGTACCGTTTTTTCAGTGTTTCTTTGTACTGCCCCAAGTACTCCCATAATGATTTGCAGGAGATAGACATGCCAAATTTCATATGCGAGAGGAAAGGCAAGCAGGATAAGTGCCATCCCCCATGAATAGATAAGGAGAAATGCTTTGTCACCTGTTTTGTCAGTGAATTTTCCGATTAAAGGATAGCTAAGCGCTGCAGTCAATGAGAATATTCCATATGCCCACCCGAATTGCGAATAACTGGTGCCCACATTTTTGATTAGCAAAATATAAAAGGGGAAAATCATGCTGGCAGCCATTCCAACAGTGCCTTGGTAAAAAACAAAACGTTTATAATTCATGGATGATACTCCTCATAGAAAAGATTCATGAAGCGATTATCAGGATCATATTTCTTCTTTAATCGAAAGAATTCCTCAGTACGCGGATACGCTTCAAATAATTGTGTCTTGGTTGGATACCCATAATAGGGCAGATAGTAGCTGCCGTTATGGTCAAGCGTCACATCGATCATGTTACGGATGACCCTTCCTGTATTATCCTTGCTTTCGTCATCTGTCCCTTGATTGATGAGCATCACTAAAGCGAACATATCATCCTTGGCATAGGACATGAGTGATTCATCATTATGTTCCACATAACGAATTGTGATATTTAATAAATTAAAATCTTTCTCATCAGATAAGGTTCTTCTTAAGTCATCGATATAATCAGCAAATTGTTCAATCGGAACGAAGTATTCTTGCAGCACTTCAGTTTTGGTGGGGTTGCTGTAATCCATGAATGCTGAATCCGACCGCATCACATTATTCCTCGAAACCAAGTTGCCATCAATATTGGCCGTGTAGGCTTTTTGAGTTTCCCAAAACCTTTTTTTACCCCAGTCATTAAAACGTGAGAGGCCAAGAAAGAATTTAGGCACGGCAATGATTGTTTCCCGTTTGAGAGTATTGTAGTCAGATAGCCTTGTTTGGTCATTTGCCCTATAATAATCCGTTACATACATTTCATCCAAATAGGAGCCAGGAGCAACAGATATTCTTGCAAGATGCATTTTAACATCATCGTTTTGAAGAACTTCTCTTTTAAAGTACGACGTATATTCATCATAATGAAGTGATTTAGTTTTAATGTTATAAAGTTCGTCATCGGTAAGGTGGAGTGTTACATCGAGTATGACTCCAAACAATCCATACCCGCCAATAACCGTATGGAAGAGCTCCGAATTTTCTTCGCGGCTCACTGATAGGATTTGTCCTTTTGCGTCAAGAAATCTAAAAGATTCCACGGTTTCTATCAAGGCATGATGACGAATATCCCGGCCATGGACATTAACGCTCAAAGAACCGCCAATGGTAAAAATGTTTTGAGATTGACTGACCTGCAGTGCAAGTCCATATGGGTTGATGTATTCCTGAAGAGCAGCCCAGGTTGCTCCGCTTTGGACCGTGATGCGTTTTTCTTTTACATCCAAATCAAGTATTTTATCATAGTTCTTCATATCGAGCAGGATCCCGTTTGGATATAATGTCTGCCCTCCTTGGCTATGCTGCATTCCGGCAATGGAAATGGGATCATCGTTTTTTTCGGCATCCAAAACGACTTTTTTGATTTCTTCTTCACTATCTTCTGCCTTTATCACTTTCATTTTAACTGGCATCAGACGGCTTATATCTTTGGCAATAGGGTGGTCAAGCTTGAAATTAAAAGCCTGCAGCGATAATCCAAATAATAGTGCATATAGGGTGATAAATAAAAATCGTTTCATGATATCTGGCATTCTACTCCTCGTTTACTTTGTTTGACACTTAATTGAAATAAAGAAAATGTATGAACCTTATATATTAATGGAGTTTCCCTGACTATTCAGTAAGGTTGGGGTTAATATTGAATTAAATGTCAGATTTTTAGAAATGAATCTTTTGATTTATCTATTAGTTCTTGGTTTTAAGCCCATTAATGATTGTTTTGGTTAGCGGTATGGATAGTGATTCCAAGCTTTGTTCTGAGTTGTTTAATCCCCAATGATAGATGATTCCCATCAGGCTTTGGATGATAAGTTGTGAAATTTCGTTAACTGATTGGTCAGTGCCAATGTCGTTTTGTTCTTTCGCCTCTTCAATTAATGAACGAATGATTTTGAAGAGTGAGCGGTTTGAATTTAAAAAGTAAGTATGTTCTTTCGAATCTAAAGCGGAACTGTAAATCACTTTCATTAAATCTTTGCCCATTTCTACTTCCAGAAAACGCATCAATTTGCGAATGAAAATAAACAATTTCTCGGTAGCGTCCATATCGACTGGGAACGAACGGAAGACTTCGCGATAGTAATCATCGACTTCTATGAATCTTACTAAAAAAATGTCCGATTTCGCTGAAAAGTGTTGGTAAAATGACCCTTTTGATGAACCGCTTTTTTTCACGATTTCGTCAACGGTAACTTTATCGTAACCTTTTTCGCTAAATAGCTTTAGAGATATTTGTAAAATTTTTTCACGAGTCTTTTCTCCCCTAAGTTGTTTCTTTCTTGGTTCAATCATAAAAAACCTCCAAATGATAATTGACAGAATATTCCTATATAGTTTAATATCAGACTACAGTCTAGTTAAATGATTGCTGGTCTATTTAATCTAACGTAGATCATGAATAATCACAACGCTTTCTTAAATGGTTTTCACGCATTAGGAAAGCGCTTACAAGTATTTGGGGTCAAGTATTGGGAAGGTTAATTCAGTTTAAATAGGAGGTTTTCAAGGATTCCTATACAATCGGTCACTGTCTTGCAGAAAGGCTTATTCCTCTTTAGCCCTGAGTATATGGAGTGTATTAATAATATTGTTGGATTCAGTATATGTAAATGGAGGGTGGTGGTTTTCAGGATAAATTGAGAGCTAGGAATGAACCAGAGTGTCGGGAAGCTGGAAAAGAGTTGTAGTAAACTTTTTTGGGAAATAGTAGCATGAAAAGGGAGGAAATAATCTTGAATCATTCCAGTGGTGAAATAGAGAAACGAACGATCAGTAAGACGATGAAACGCATTCTTCCATTTATCCTGCTTTTGTATATCATCGCTTACTTGGACAGGGTCAATTTAGGCTATGCTGCTTTACAAATGAATGCAGAATTAGCCTTATCCGCTGAAGTTTTTGGATTGCTTTCTGGTATTTTCTTCATCGGCTATTTCTTTTTTGAAGTTCCTAGCAACATGATCATGCATAAAGTGGGAGCTCGGATATGGATTGCCCGTATAATGATTTCGTGGGGGCTTGTGGTAATATTAACAGGTTTTGCCCAAACAACGATGCATTTATATATTCTCCGTTTTTTATTAGGTGTTGCCGAAGCTGGTTTTTTCCCTGGTATAATTTTGTATTTAACTTATTGGTTCAGGGCCCGCGAAAGAGGAAGGGCAACAGCGGTTTTGCTTTTAGCCCTTCCGATTGGCGGATTGATTGGTGCGCCTGTGTCCACCTGGATTCTTGACAATATTTCCTGGTTCGGTATGGCTGGGTGGAGATGGATGTTCATTCTTGAAGGCATTCCGGCCATTATTATAGGAATTGTTGTTGTTTTCTATTTAACTAATAGACCGTCTAACGCTAAATGGTTATCAAAGGAAGAAAGTGATTGGTTAGAAGGCGAATTGAGTGCGGAAAGAAAAGTTAGCTCGAAAATAAATAAAGTCACGAAGCTTGATATGCTGAAAGATTCGAAAATCTGGAAGTTGGCCCTTTTTTATTTTGCAGGATACACATCCATCTATGGATTGTCATTTTGGATGCCAACCATCATAAAATCTTTATCGGAAAACGCAACAACTAATTTAGAAATAGGCTGGTTAGCGATGATTCCATCTTTAGTCGGTATACCTGCGGTTATGTTTGTAGGCTGGAATTCAGATCGGACTAATGAACATAAAACACATTTGCTCGTTTGCCTCATGATAGCGGTAGTCGGATTTATCGGATGCGGCTTTTCAAATAGTGTTTTTATGATGGTGCTTATGTTAACGATTACATCTTTCGGGTTATACGGGTTCAGTGGATGTTTCTTTGCCTATATGACATTTTTCTTCACTGAGTCCACTGCCCCAGTTGGAATAGCCATAGTCAATTCATTTGCGGCTTTAGGCGGTTTTGTAGGACCGATGATTCTCGGAACTGTTGCATTTACTCAAGGGATGTTTATTTTATCTGGATTACTTATAATAGGTGTCATCACCCTATTATCATTAAAATTGACGGATGCTTCGGAAGAAAACATAGGTAAAGAAGTTGATGTCAATATTAATTGATTATAAAGGTTCTAGATGTATTGAAGATTAAAATGATAAAAAAGAAACATCATTGGAAATCACAACGTTTCCACGATGTTTCTTTTTTTATTTAAGCACATATATATGGGGTGAAAATATCAGTTGAGAATGTCAAAGTTTAATCTAAATCGCAGGTTCTGCCTAATAAGACTTGTTTGTAGTTTTCGGCGGGATTAGAATGGAGATGAGATGAAAGTGCTTTCGAAAAGATCAGGGAACCCTTTTCTATTCATGTGCTGACTTTTTATTATTCATTAGTGGAATAACAGCAGAAATGAGGTGATGATGTGGAAATACATTTGGTGGCAAAAGATGAGATTGAGGCTCAAGGAATTCGTTGGATCGTGGAGTCCCACCTAACGGGAGTTAGATTGATCTTATGGAAAACGATTGAAGAATTCGAAAAGGGCATACGCAATCAGCAACCTGAATTCGTTATTTTGGATATGGATATTTGGACGGATGAAAGTGAGGCGATGGGTGTTTCGTTAAAGCGGAAGGGAATTCGATGGTTAGGGATTTCATCTGAGCGAATCTTCCAAACCGCTTATCGAGCCTTACGTTTTCGAGCTGAAGATGTTTTATTCCGTCCTTTTTCTTCGGCAGATTTGGTAAAACATATCCAACAATTACGTTTTCAATTGAGAAATGGTCCAGGTCATATCTCTTCAAACACCATGGATGATGAGAATGCTCTGGATATTGGGTATCCAGATTTCTTCTTGACTGACCGGAAGCATGAAAGCCGGATAACCATGGTCGCTTTCTTGACACCTGATAACAAGACCCTTCCATTAGTTTATGATGAACTGCAACGATATTCTTTTACTGGGAAGAATCAAATCTTCGCTTTATCGGATTTTATTTTATGTGTCCAGGAAACAAAGGAAATGGAGATATATAAGGAAGAGTATCAGGCCTTCCTTGCCCATTGGAAAGATAGAATGGATGAGCCCCTTGCCATCATAATAAAGGCGGCAACTTCAGACGAGTCTTTAAAAAGGATGTATCAGCAAACTCGTGAATTTACGAGACAAATCTTTTTCGATGGATATGATATCATCTTAGCCGAAAGTCAACAGACTTCGCATCGAGAGATGGATCCATTCCTCACTCCTCTTGAACAAAGACTATGGATAGAAATGCTCGAACGACGGGATGCGAAGGCTATCAGGAACTGGATTGAACGTGAATTCCTCACCTTCGAACGACCATACCCCGACCCGGAAATCGTTCGTATCCGCCTTACAAGCGTACTTGCACAGATTCGCAGGCATATGAAATCATACAACTTGCAAAATGCTTCCCTGGAAGCCATATACTATGATGTATTTCAGCAAATTGTACATAAACCTGTCATACATCAAATAGTGAAAGAGCTGCATGCGTTCACCACCCATATGCTTCTGCAGGATCATGGACAATTACAGGAAGGGGCACGCACAATCAGCGAAAAGGCAAGGGAGCTGATCGAGTCCAACTATTGGGACGCCCAGTGGAATCTAGCGAGTTGTGCAGATACTCTGCGAATCAATAAAAGTACACTCAGCCGTCGATTTGCGGCTGAATCCGGCGAGTCTTTTCGAAATACGCTGCACCAAGTTCGAATTAGGGAAGCTAAACGTTTATTAAAGGAAACGGATTTATCATTGGAGGAAATCTCACAATTGGCCGGCTATTCACATCAAACCTATTTCAATGCCAAATTCAAATTGCTTGAAGCCTGTACACCATCAGCATATCGGTCTGGCTTATAAAAAAGGACGATTCAATAAATGAATCGTCCTTTCAGACTGTAGACAAACTCGATGAAAATCGAGTTTGTCTATTTTTTATGGCTTGTACAATTTGGACGTTGATTTCCACTCCAGGCACTCGC
>NZ_JVPL01000138.1:0-10796 GCF_001054655.1 Bacillus sp. 220_BSPC | reverse complement strand
ATAAAAATAGACAAACTCGATTTTCATCGAGTTTGTCTACAGTCTGAGCCATTGCATTAACATGCAACGGCTTTTTTATTTTCCTGATTTGTTCTAGGCAGTATGAACTTTTTTCTTCTTTATCGGTGAAAGAATCCGTTCCAGCCATCCGAGTAAAAGATCCGAGAGAATGGCCATCAATGCCGTCGGAATTGCTCCTGCAAGTATGATTGCCGTTCCATTTGACGCATTCGTTCCCCTGACAATGATATCCCCCAGTCCGCCTGCCCCTACGAATGTACCGACAGCAGTTACCCCAATTGCAACGACAAGAGCTGTACGTAAGCCAGCCATGATGACAGATAGAGATAATGGCAGTTCGACCATTCTTAGTAACTGGAGCTTTGTCATTCCCATTGCCTTGCCAGATTCTAAATAAGTATGATCTATACTTGTAATCCCGACATACGTGTTTCTCAGGATTGGCAGTAATGAATACAAAAACAACGATAAGATTACCGTATTTGTCCCTAGCCCCATTACTAGCATCAGGAGTGCAAGCATAGCCAATGCTGGTGTGGTTTGTATGACATTCGTTATCGAAAATACCCAATTACTCAATTTCTTATGTTTCGCGATGAAAATGCCTATCGGGATAGCTACAATTGCTGCAAATAACACTCCATAAGCAGACATTAAAAAATGGCGATAAAATTCAGTAAGAACATACATCCAATTTTGGGAATAATAAGTTCCCAACTGTTGCAAGGTTTCCATTAGTTTGCACCTCCCAATTATTCAAAATATTTATGTGCTTTAAGGAATTCCGATGCTACGACCGATGGCTCCTTCAAGTTCCCATCCACTTCATAATTCAGTTCCTGCATGGTTTCAGTAGTGATCTCGCCAATTAACTTGTTAAGTTCCTCTTCAATTTCAGGATACCGTTCCAATAATTCTTCAGTAACGACCGGTGAACAGTCATATGGAGGGAAATATTGTTTATCATCTTCTAAGAGCTTCAAATCATTAACCTTAATCCGTCCATCTGAGGAATATGCAAGGACAATATCCATCTGACCATTTTTGACTGCATCGTATACCAAGCCAATCTGCATCGGATAAGTTTCGCCAAACTCCAATCCATATGTATCGACGAATCCTTTATAACCATCCCCTTTTCTTTTCAGCCAAGCACTATCCACACCTAACTTTAGATTATCTGCATCCTTTTCCAGATCCGATATTCTCTGATACCCTTTTTCCTCAGCCAATTCATTTGAAATCGTAAAGGCATATGTGTTATCGAATCCATAAGAATCAAAAAATTTGAACCCATATTGTTCCTTGAATTCCCTTTGAACCATTTCCATCGCCTTTACTGGGTCCTTTTCGATTTCCTGTCCCAGGACACTCGTTAAATCAGTCCCTGTATATCGAGTTGCGGCAATATCTATATCACCAGTCTCCATCGCTTTCTGCTGAACGAAATTCGAACCGAGATTTTTGATGATTTTCGTATCAAGTTCCGTATTCCTTTCAAGGAGTTGAGCGATCATGTTCGCAAGGATTTCAGATTCGGTCATGCTTTGGGCACCGATCTTTACAGTAGTTTCAGAAGATGACCCTAAACCAGGCAAAGAACAGCCGGTGATCATTAATGCACAAACGATAAGGGCCATTAAAATTGTATTTCTATTTTTTTTATACATGGTAATCCTCCTCAAGCAACTTCCTTCATGCCTTTCAAGCCTTTTGGTACGACTTTTCGCTCTATGATCGAGAATACATAATCAACCAGGATAGCCATGATGATTACCGGAACTGCACCAGCGATGATATATTCTGTTTGGTATAAATTCAAACCGATAAAAATGTAATCTCCCAAGCCCCCGCCTCCAATAAAGGAAGCTAAGGTGGCCCATCCAATTAAATAGACGGAAGCCGTACGGATACCAGCCATAATGACGGAAAGTGCAAGCGGGAATTCTACCAGACGAATCCTCTCCCAGCTTGACATCCCGATGCCGCGTCCGGATTCCAGCAGATTTTCATTTACTCCTTTAATGCCTGTGTATGTATTTCTGAGTATGGGTAAAACGGAATAGAAAAATAACGCAATAATCGCGGGTGTTTTCCCAACGCCAAGGAAAGGAATGAAAAAGGCGAGAACCGCTAAGCTTGGCAATGTCTGCATAATGTTCGCAATTCCGATTATAATCGATGCGCTCCTTTTCATTCGCGTCAACATTATTCCTAGTGGTACAGCGACTATTATTCCAAGGAAAACAGCGATCATGGAAATATATAAGTGCTCCCATGCTTTAAAGATCAATTCTTGCCAGTTCGTTTGTAAAAATTCGAGCATTGTTTCCATCTCTTACACCTCCTAAAACATTTCTACTACTTCTGCCACTTGATTTTCTTCCTCTCCCCAAATACTGTCATATACGATGTCGACCAATGTAGCCCTAGTGACAATTCCGACCAAATGTTTATTTTGGTCAACTACAGGCACGTATTTGAAACCTCGTTTTAAAATCTTTTGAACGGAATCACGGATTAAAGTATCCTGTTTCACTGAATAGACTTCAGTATTGATGACTTCGCTGATAAATTTAGCTTTTTTTCGATATTCACTGATCGTTTCAACATCTAGGAACCCTTTCAAAACATTTTGCTCATCGACCACAAGTAAAGAATCGACCCTTTTCTCGCGCATTATCGTAATAGCATCGGTAAGGGATTTTTCCTCTGTAATGGAAATTGGGTTTCGACTCATGATTTGTTCAACCAACTCAACATTGGGTCTTGTTTGAAGCAAACGATCTTTGCCGATGAATTCTTCAACAAACTCATTGGCTGGGTTTCTGAGGATTTCATCCGGTGTTCCCACTTGGACGATTTCACCAGCCTTTAAGATGACGATCCTGTCGGCTAGCTTAATGGCTTCATCCATATCATGCGTAACAAAAACGATTGTTTTATCAAGTGTGCGCTGCAGATTTTTAAACTCCTCCTGAAGGGCATCGCGGGTGATTGGATCTAGTGCGCCAAAAGGTTCATCCATTAAAATGAGTGGAGGATTGGAAGCAAGTGCTCTGAGAACGCCTATCCTTTGTTGCTGCCCCCCGCTCAATTCGTAGGGATACCTTTCCAGGTATTCGGGTCCCATATCGACAAGCTGAAGCAATTCCAGTGCGCGTTCCTTCTTCTTCTGTTCATTCCATTTAAGAAGTTTTGGAACGAGGGTGATATTTTCAAGAATGGTCATGTGAGGGAAAAGGCCGATTTGCTGGATAACGTACCCGATCTGTCTTCTAAGCTCGACTGGGTCTTTTTCCATGATATTTTCACCATTAATAAGTATTTTGCCTTCAGATGGTTCGATAAGACGGTTAATCATTTTCATTGTCGTTGTCTTTCCACATCCACTCGGACCAATGAAGCAAATGAACTCCCCTTTTTTAATATCCAGTGATATATTTTTTACAGCTTTCTTTCCTCCCTTATAGATTTTCGATACATTTTCGATTTTCAACATAAAAAGCACCTCCATCATTCGCATACAATTACAAATTTTACAAAAATATTAATTTTTCATATGCACAGTCTCTTGTACCCATAAGGTAAACTGCTTAAACCTTTTTTTATAAAAAACTAGTTCATTGTATTTATATTGAAAAAATGGTATAAAAAAACTACCCCAATTAAGTATGAGGCAGTTTGATAGATTTAAAGTATTAAAAATGAATTAAAATCCTATATTTTTAGCAATGAGGGTTTTTATGGTTTCATCTGTCCCTGTAAAGAATGTTGGCAAAGAAATGTCCCGATGACGCCGGACAATTTTATCGTCACCCATACTTCCGTAACGATCATGCAACTGCATGCACTTATCAGATATTCGCTTAGACATCTCCGTTATCCATTGTTTAGCCATCGATACTTCAGTTATGATATTCTCCCCAGTCATATGTTTACAGATCAACCCATCAATAAACGTTCTTCCCAGATGAATATCTGTCGCTATTTCAGCGATGGTAATCTGTGCCTTTTTAAATGCACTTCTTTTCTTATCAATTGCTTTTTGACTTTTTATAAAATTCATCGTCAAGTGAAGCATGTCTTTTGCTGCCATTATAGACCTGATCGCACAGATTAGTCTTTCCTGCTGCAGTTTTTGCATGATATATGAAAGGCCCTTCCCTTCCTCCCCAAGGAGGTTTCCAACTGGAACTGAAGCATCATCGAAAAATAGTTCGGCTGTGCCTGAGTTTCCCTGTTCTGTTTTACTAAGCTTTCTTCCCCGTGATAACCCTGGCGTATCTTTATCAATGAGCAGTAGACTGATTCCGTCCTTGGGAGGAACGGCATTTAGATCTGTTTTGCATGCTACTATCATGAAGTCAGCTTTAAAGCCATTTGTAACGAACGTTTTGGCTCCATTGAGAAGGTAATACCCATCTTTCTTGATGGCTGTGGTTTGGATATCAGCTAATTCCGATCCGATTTCCGGCTCTGTCCATGCAAAGGCAGAAATCATTTCCCCTGTAATGAACTTTGGTAAATATCTTTGTTTTTGATCTATTGTTCCGAATGAAGCAATATAAGGGGCTACAACATCAGAATGAATGGATATTCCTCCCAAGGCTGAACCCACCCTCTCCAATTCCTCTGCCAGCACAACAGAATATCCAAAATTTGCTCCTATTCCACCGAATTCCACTTCAATCCATGGACATAAAAATCCATTATCTCCTACCTTTTCCCAAAATGAGTAAGGTATTTCCCCCTCTTTTTCCCATTGATCATAAAAGGGGACTGCCTCCTTGGCGAGAAATTCACGAATTGATTGTTTAAATAATAGGTGTTCTTCCGTTAGAAAGGAACGGGAATCATCCTTATTGATTGCCATCGTGCTAACCATGGGCTAACCTCCATTCTTTTTTTACTGATCATTACTACCATGAACAAATAAAATATGTTAAACGCCTCGATGTAAACGGTTACAATTTCAAACAATTAAAATGTTCCTCAATATTCATGTTCAACAAAAGTATGGAATTTCCTTTTAAAAATCTATTTTTTCCCATTTTTAATGATTTGATTATGACTTAACCGCTTTGAATTTGGTTTTAAACTTATATTCTGTCGAGGTTATTCTTGGAATACAAAATGTAATAAATAGACAATTCTTCTTTTTACGCTCAAATCTCATTCTTTTTTTGTTTAGTACAATGGTTATTTAACAGCCTTCGTTAGTGAAATATACCAGCTAATAGCATGTCAATATCCTTCTCTAAAAGATTCAATTCCCTTAGATCTACTATTTGGGCCATGCCCAATAACCCTCCAAAACTTTTTTGGAAGGATATTTCTCTGATACAGTTAATTAGGCAACATCCAGGAACGTTTCTTTTCTCTTTAATATACAGTAATTCCTAATAATATAGACAATAATTCCAGGTTTTTCAAACACGATTATTGACTACTAAATCTTTCTTGGTTTATATTAATTCCTTCATAACATCTTTTTTGGTAAGAACAGCTTTTGCAAACTGCTAAGGAATCCGTCTTCAAATACTTTTTGGGTTCTTGTAAAAGATTCTTGATCATGTTGAGGTATTCCAATCCACCAGAAACATCCTTCTTGGTTGGTATAAATGTTTCTTTTTTACCTTCCATAAGCGAGTATATCTCTATTCTTTCCGGTAATTGATCAAATGCCTTTTCACAAAATACCGAAATCATATTATTAAATAAAAGATTCATTTCTTCATCTGTATCAACTAAATACTTCTTTATGATGAATGAGTTGCCTGACCATTCTGCCACTTCAAAAGTTAAGGAAAGTTCGGTACCCAACTCATCCATGTTCATGTTAAATTTTTCATATAAAAACAAAGGTGGATTTTCATTTTTTTCAGTAGTTAAACATTGGGGTAAATGATCTGTAATATTAGCAAGAGCCTTATAATAATGAATCTTCGACTCGAACTGATGTACTTCAACGGCACTCCAATGATCATCTATGAACTCCAAAACCTTCTTAGTCGTCTGACTTTTTGGAGGAAGTTTATAATATCGACTTACAACTTGATTAACCACAAATTGAACCATCTTCCTCCAATCCGATTGAGTGGTGATTTTTCCTTCAATATGAAAATAGTAAAATTGATAAGGACATCTTATAAAATCCTGTAAATGATAATCAGTTAAAGTAGCAATGGAAATCCGATGTTCCCTATCGATCATTCCCTTCTCCTCTCTCTCCTCATAAAATTTCAAATTCTATATTGAAGTGACAAAACTATTCTTTATAAATTCCCTCCCGAAATTTTGGCAGTTCTTGATATCCTCATCATCTGGGGTTAATTCTACTTTTAACCCTTCCAGGACGATAACAGCACCCTGTTCCCTTAATTTTTCTGTCAAAATATCTACGGCTGCACCATATTGTGGGTAAGATGAATCGCAGGAACCAAACGCCGCAGCCTTCTTTCCAGTTAGATCAATATGATTCATATCCTCAAAAAAGTCTAAAAAATCATAGGGTAACTCCCCGTCTCCCCACGTATATGCTCCTAATATGATCCCATCGTAATCTTCAAGCATGGAAGCTTCAGGACCATCCATAATATCTATCTTTTCGATACTCACATCACTGATTTCTGTGATACCTTCTGCAATGGTATTCGCCATTTCTTCTGTATTTCCACTCATACTGGCAAAAATTATAATGATTTTAGACATGATAAGTTCCCCTTCCAACATCTCGAACGATTTATTGTTTTTATGTTATATGTACATGAAATTTATTTTCTTAAAAAGCATGTACATCACCAGAGTTCATTTTATTCTTAATTTTTTGTACGTTGCTCAGTTCATCGGAAAATGAAAGAAATGACTCCCTATCATGTGCATCGAGTGCTTCGTTTACTTTAAAACTCAAATGGTTAATTTTAAGGTTCAAATCCAAAATGGAGCAAATGCTGCCCTTGGAATACAGTTCCTCGATATCTTCCACGTGCATAAAAAACTGAAACTCGTTGTTGACAACTATTAAAGAGTGCCATCCTAGGCAATCAATGTACTTCCGTTCATTTGTAATTGTCCAAACATCTCCTTGAAGAAACTCAATTATATGTTGGTGCCTTTCACCCGGACAGCAGCAGCTTACTTCATGCTGAAATAGTTCTAATATAATAAAATTTTTATCCATAGGTGCTCCTCCTTCACTCACATTCAGTTTTTTTGAATTCTTCTTCAACCTTGGCACTTGGTCAGTCCATTTGTTTTTGACGGCTACCGCCTATTCAAAATTCATTTTATTAACATGCAGAGAACCAATCGAAATTGATAATCATTTTCAATTAGTATTTTATGTGATAATGATTATCATTGTCAATCTGTTTTAGCTAAGTTTTCATATTTTTGTTTTGTTGCCTTGGAAAAATAGATGCCTAGCTACCGCTGCTGCCAAGTACAAAAAAATACGCTGGAGAATAACTCATCCCAGAGTATTTTTTACGCTATACAACTATTTTATCGTCTTTATCCCTTACCCGGTTTAAATGCAGGAAACTGTCCAGCCGCTATCTTCCTTCGCATTCAAAAAGTGCATTCTTTGTTCCTACACTACTTTTTATCCTTGTATTTCCCCATTAATGACAACACACTTCCCATTTGTTTGCTTCTTTATCATCCTTCCATCCTTGATGTATACAGTGTAAGTATTATTGACTTTAGCATCTAATCTTGCTAGGTCTCCCGTTATTGCTATGATATTTTTGACAGCTTCCCTCTTCAGATTTTCGATAACTTTCTTTTTCCATTGTTCCCGTTTTATTTCATCAACCATCAGGATCCCATCCTTCTTGTTTGATTTATGTCTTCTTCCTGATATAGAGTATTACATTTTTATTATCTTGTTACCCTTATGCTTTTCCTTATTAATCCGTTTCGAATTCTTTTTTTGTTTTCTAACATAACAGGTTACGGTAAAATTAGTGATTCAGGTACAAGCTTTTTTAGCAGGAAATAATCTATGGTAACTATGCAAGGGTTTTCCTCATAAAAATGGTTTATGGTATGATAGTTAGATTGTTTTTCCACCCTGTGACAACTTTTACATTCATCAAGGAAAGAGGTATTTATGCACACCACAGAATTAACCAAGCGGCATTGGCTGCTCATCTTAACACTTACTTTATTAACATTTGTTCTCGGGACAAGCGAATTTGTTATCGTCGGGATCTTAACCGATATTTCCTCGAGTCTCCATATTACGAATGCAAAAGCAGGCACACTCGTTTCTGCGTTTGCCATTACGTTTGCCATTGCCACACCGCTCGTGATGTCGGCAACAAGCCATTTTCCAAAACGGAAATGGATGTTGTTCTTGATAGGTTCGTTCATCATCCTGAATGCTTTATGCGTGATTTCAACCACCTACGTCATGCTCCTTGCACTTCGGATGATGACTGCGATTGTAACAGGAGTTTTAATTTCTCTTGCTATGATTGTTGCCAGTGAAAACATGCCAATCGCAAAACGTGGACTTGCTATATCATTCGTTTTCGGTGGTTTTACACTTGCAAACGTGATCGGAGTACCAATTGGCACTGTCATCGCTGAAAGGTACGACTGGAATGCAACCTTCCTGTTAACGACTTTTCTCGGAGCTATTGCGTTTTTGGCATCTTTCTTCATTTTGCCTACTATGCACAGTCCATTCCGCAGCTCAATGCGTGATCAATTTTCTTTGTTGACACACCCGCGAATCTTAATGGCCTTTTTCATTCCATCGCTTGGATTTGGAGCGACGTATGCCGTATATACTTATCTTGTTCCGATCCTGAAAGGAATGGAAGCACCAAGTGGTTCAATAAGTTGGATCTTGTTTGGCTACGGATTCATTTCCATTTTCAGCAACATACTCGCTGGTAAAATTGCCAGCTACAATGCCATCGGACGCCTTAGGTTTGTTTTCCTCGTCCAAGCAGTTGTCCTGATCAGTTTATATTGGACGACAGATAATTTTATCTTTGGCTTGATTAACATTAGCTTGATGTCATTAATGGCCATCCTTTTAACAACATCTATCCAGCTATATTTGATAGACCTAGCCGGTATTTATCAACCTAAAGCTACAGGATTGGCTGCTTCACTGATGCCTGTGGCAAGCAATGTCGGTATCGCCTTTGGTTCCGCATTAGGCGGAATTGTTTACCATCAGGGAAATTTGATGAGTGTGACATTGGTAGGCGGGCTGATTGCCATCTTGGCAAGTCTTCTAACTTTCCTGAGTCATCGCTTGGACCAGAAACAAAAGAAACCGGCATAGGAGAAAAGCTGAGAACACCAATGAGAGATGCTTTCTTGCTGCTTGGCTTCCCATTGGTTGAACAAGATCCTAATAAACTGGAATATAGCCTAGATCAAATGAGAGGATGAACGACGCATTTCAAGTCTACATTCGAAATTGTATCCAAGACGAATGACATTCGTGGAAAAGATACAAAAAAACAAGCATTATGAAAAGATTTGAAAAAATCAGGAGTATTTCTCTAATTCCAAGGAGAAGATCAGTATGTCCATTCCATTAAACAGCAGTATAATTAAAGGGAAAAAACGTGCCGTTTCATTAGATTTAGCAAGAGGTGCTATGTTACTGCTCATTGCCCTCGCACATGCCCCGCTATATTTGTACAACTCTGAACCTGGGATCATGCAAAGGGCGGAAAGTATAAACTTTTTTGATCAAGTCGTTAATCTTTTTGGCATGTTCTTTATTGATAACCGGGCAAGAGCGATGTTTGCCGTAATATTCGGATATGGATTAGTGCTCTCATTCGAAAGTCAAATCTCTAAAGGTAAAAGGAAAAAAGTTGCCTTAAAAACGATACAACGGCGTTCCTGGTATTTGATTTTATTTGGAATCATGTTAGCGGTGTTCATCGGTGGTCAAGACATTTTAATGGCATACGGTATAGCAGGGCTGTTCGTTAGCTGGCTATTAACACGTGAGAACAAAGCACTAATAAGAACGATAACTATCATTACAATATTATATTGTCTTTTTACCCCTATATTATGGGGCTTTAACATGAAAGGAATCGGAAATTATGGTTTTGCTCCAGAGGTTTCAGCCACAGACACATACCTAAGCACAGCCATGATATCCATGCTTTCTTTCCCTATCATTCCTATCATGATTCATTTAATGTTCCCCATTCTTCCTTCCGTTTTGGCTGGAATGTGGATGGCTAGATTTCAGTTATTAACAAAGCCTGAACAGCATGTAAGAACACTTTATTTCATATCTATTATTGGGTTGACTGTCTCATTCCTGGGAGCGTTACCTTTATCCTTTATAGGGAGCTTGTGGCACCCTAGGTTCTTTATAGCAGGTTTAATATCCGGACTGCACATGTTAACAGGAATCGCCGGTGGACTAGCCTATGCCGCGATTTTTGGATGGATTGGGGCAAGGTTAAACAATTTTGGATACATTAGCGATTCTTTAATGGCTTTAGGAAAACGTTCATTAACTTTCTATGTTTGGAATGAGGCAATGCTCGTGCTATTTCTATCACCAGTAGCACTTGATTTAGGAGGGCGAGTGAGTAACGGTATAGCTGCTATGATTGCAGCAGGAATTTGGTCCCTTTCTCTCGTTTTGGCGACTTTATTGGAAAAAAATAATCTGAATGGTCCATTGGAAAATTTATTGAGGCGATTAGTATATAAACATCAATAATCAAGGCTGTTTTCACATACTTTGTTGCTATTTACCAAGTAGTGAGGTGTGG
>NZ_JVPL01000137.1:0-50257 GCF_001054655.1 Bacillus sp. 220_BSPC | reverse complement strand
CGGACCGCCCGCGGAAAGCGAGTGCCTGGAGTGGAAATCATTACACATACTCCCTTTCGGTGGGGTCTCGGCTAGCAGGTGTGTCGCACATTTCTTCATTCCAATAAGGTTTAATATTATATAAAACAGTAAACAATTATGTAGTAAAACTAAGGAATTTATTAAATCGGCGTCCACGAATTCAGTCCGCAAACGTAAAGAGAGCGGGTGTTAAAACCCGCTCTCTGTAGCCATATTTATGAAATTATCTGTTGAAACCTCCGCCTAATTGTTGTTCAGCCATTTGAACAAGGCGTTTTGTGATTTCTCCACCAACTGAACCGTTAGCGCGAGATGTTGTGTCGGCACCAAGTTGTACGCCGAATTCTGTAGCGATTTCATATTTCATTTGTTGTAGAGCTTGTTCAACTCCAGGTACCAATAATTCGTTTGAGCTGTTGTTGTTTGCCATGTGTGTTTCACCTCCTTGTGATTATAGAGTGTGTTAAAACACATGGCTTCATTCGCACATTTTTATTGGTAATTAAAGGATATCAAAATAAGTCTTCCATCGCTTCTTCCTTATCGAAAGTCTGGCCCGGTTTAACCGTTAATATTTCTGTTTCGGAGACCGCTTTTTCGATCAAGGATTCAAAGTCGACGAAGCTTTCATAGTAATTGACTTTTTCACGTTTCGGTTTCGTTTTTGGGCTTGCCGGCGTAAAGACCGTACAGCAATCCTCGTAAGGCAGATTGGATATTTCAAAAGTATCGAGTTCTCTTGCTATTTTGATGATTTCTGTCTTATCCATGGTAATCAGCGGACGCAGGATCGGTGTATTCGTCACCTCATTGATGGCAAACATGCTGCTCATCGTCTGGCTCGCAACCTGTCCAAGGCTTTCACCGGTAATCAGTGCCATGGCTTCTTCCTTTTCACGGATTCGATCGGCGACCCGCATCATTAAACGACGGGTTGTAGTCATGGAGTAGTTTTCCGGGATTTGTTTTTGAATCAATAACTGGATTTCCGTAAATGGAACGATATGCACTTTCATGCTTCCATTTATTTCTGCCAGCTTGCCCGCCAAATCAATGACCTTTTGACGTGAACGCTCGCTTGTGAACGGCGGGCTGTAAAAATGGATCGCCTCCACGTCCAATCCCCGTTTCATCGAAAGGAAGCCTGCAACAGGGCTATCAATCCCGCCTGAAAGCATCAGCATCGCCTTCCCGCTTGAACCGAATGGAAGACCGCCTGCACCCTGGATGATTTCACCTGTCAAATACACGGCTTCGCGTCTCACTTCCACTAGCAGGTTCAAATCAGGGTTCTTTACATCGACTTTTAAATCTTCTGTATTTCGGAGCAAATGCCCGCCGATTGCCCTGTTAATTTCATCGGTATTATATGGAAAATCCTTATCGGCGCGTTTTGTCGTGATTTTGAACGTGTTTACCTCTTCAAGGGTATGATTAAGGTAATACAAGGCTGCCGTTTTCATCACTTCCAGATCACGCTCTATTTTTATTGCAGGGCTTAATGACTGTATTCCAAAAATGCCTTTTAACCGGTCAATGACCGGCACATGGTCAGCACCGTTCAGGAGAACGTACATCCGCTCCCGGTTGGCTGTCAGCACTACGCCTTCTATACCTTTTAAACTCCAGCGGATATGTGCCTTCATTTTGTCTACAAAGCCTTTACGGTTTCTTTTTTTAGTGGAGATTTCTCCATAACGGATAATTATATGATCAAATTTCATTTAGCAACCCTCATTATTTTTTCTAAATTAGCGACTATTTTCTGTATCGCCGCCAGAACTTGCTTTGCTTCTTCCAGTTCATTTCCATAGGTAGTACTGATACGGATGACGCTTTCGGAACGAGCTGAATGATGGAACATCGCGTCCACCGTTTTGCTTACCGTCCTTTTTTTCGAAGAACAGGCACTAGTCGTCGAAACATATATTCCTTCCGATTCCAGTGCATGCAGCAATACCTCGGATTTAAGTCCCGGCACGGAAAAATTCACAATATGGGGTGCACCCTCTTCGGGACTGTTAACCAACACCCCGTCCATTTCCTTCAAACCTTTATATAAATAAGTTTTGATTTGCTGAAGCTTATCATGATACAGCAATTGATTGTTCATACTAATACGCAAAGCCTTCGAAAGGGCGACGATTCCCGCAACATTTTCGGTGCCGCTCCTGATTTTCGTTTCCTGATTGCCACCATGGAAAAGCGGATCGACCCGAACGCCTTCACGAACATACAGGATGCCCGTCCCTTTCAAACCGTGAACCTTGTGGCCGGAAATTGTACATAAATCCACATTGGCTTCACGCAATGATAAGGAAACCTTGCCTGTTCCCTGTACATTATCGACATGAAAGAGCACGTTTGGGTATTGTTTTAACAATTTGCCCACTTCAGCAATCGGCTGTATCGAGCCAACTTCATTATTAACATGCATGACGGAAACCAAAATGGTATCTTCCCTCAATGCATCCTTAAGATCGGTTACATCAATTTGTCCAAATTCGTTAACCGGAAGATATGTGATCTCATATCCCATTCTTGTCAGTGATTGGCATGCATCTTCTACAGAAGGATGTTCAATCGCTGTCGTGATTATGTGTTTGCCGCGATTTCCCTGAGAGTGGGCGGCCCCTTTAATGGCAAGATTATTTCCTTCCGTTCCCCCGGAAGTGAAATATATTTCCGAACTCTTCACCTTTAATAAATCAGCAATCTGCTTTCTGGCAGCGGAAAGCAGTTTTTCGGATTGCACCCCAAGTCCATGAAGCGAAGAAGGGTTCCCGAAATAGTCCGAAGTAACCTTCATGAATGATTCGATTACTTCGGGATACGGTTTTGTTGTTGCACTATTGTCAAAATAAATCATGGGTTCACCTTCCATGTTTTTATATCTATGATGGTCACTCTTCTAAATATAAGTTTCAATGTTGCTGTTGCAACTTCTAATATTAACATAATTGAATTTGAAAGAGAATGTAAAACACTGGTCCAAGAATGATAGGATACCTGCTTCTTTTTATTCCCGAGAATGATTTAACTTCCCACCTAAGCTATAAAAAGAAAAAAAACCCGCCATGGCGGGTTTTCAGGAAAGGACTTCTTCTATGTTCGCCCCGATTTTTTGTAAACTGCCTGGGTCGACCTTTTCTATGGCAGTGGCTGCCGTTTCCAATGCGGCTTGATATTCATAGCTTCGGAATTTCGCTTCGGCTTCCCTTAGGCTCTCGGCTACCATATCGTGGCTGCTTCGATAACGATTTCCAAATTGGATCACCTTTTCGGCCAAATACATATGCTCGATCAATTCTTGGGCTTTTTCGTGGACCTTATCAACCTGTTGAACCGCTTTTTCCAAATAAATATAAACAGCGGCCATCTCAAGAGGCTTTTCTTCAAGTTTACCCTGAACGTCATCCATGCTTTCTTTGGCATCCTGAAGCACCACTTTATACTCTTCTGGAAGACCTGGAATATTGCTTTTTGAAATTAAACGTCCAGTATCGACCATTTTGCGCTTCAATTCTGCCAGTGAATCCCTGGCATCCATTTCATCTTTTCGTAAAGCCTGTAATTTAACGGTAAAGTCTTTCTGATTTTCCTGTAATTCCTTCAACTGTACTGCAAGCCCCTGCATCTCTTCGCTGATAAGCGAGCTTGCCATCACATTATCCTCCATTTTCAAGACGAGCAATTGATGGCGTTTTGAAATCTGGGCAATCTGCTTTTCCATTTTCCGTTGGGCATCGAGCTCATTTTCCGTCAGATGATACGTGTGTTGAACATGTATGGTTTCAACTTTAAGTTTATCGTTTTCATATTCAAGGTCACTAATCGTTTTCCTGAGAATTTCATCATTTTTCAAGATATACTGTTTTGAAAGTACTTCTTTTTCCAAAAGGTCATAAAGAACCTCGATGCTTTCGCGCATTTCTTTAATGCCTTTTTCCACTGCTTCCGTTTCGGCATTTTCCAATTGTGTTTTATATAGATCCAGTTCTTCCTCAAGCCGTGATATCTCCTGCTCGAATTGGATATGGCTCAACAGGTACCCCTGTCCTGACATCTCCTCATAACCATCCTTCAATTCATTAAGCTGGGAATGCAGCTCGGATTGGCTATCAACCAATAATTTTGGGAGCATTTCCATTTTAACTGACAGAACCGCCAATTTGTCCTTAATGGTGAGAACAAGCTCCCTCGCATTCAAATAATTGCCGTTCACGGTCTCTTCTTCATATTTCTGAAGGATCTGCAACACTTCATCCAAGGAGCTTTCCAGCTTATCAGCCGCTTTCCCATAATTATGCCTGTGTGCAAGCAGGGATTTCTTCAATTGACGGTAGGATTCTTTGATATCCTCAATTTCCAATCGATTCTTTTCCTCACTGCCTACGAGTTCATTCAGTTCGTATAGGATCTTTTTGATCATTTCCTCTATTTCATTCAGCTTGACTGTAATTTTGCGCTGTATCTCTTTTGATCGGCTGAAACGGTATTTATCGACGAATTCCTCGGCATCGAATAAAAGCTCTTCGACTTCGGGCATATGATCCGTAATGATGGCGTCCCATTCAATGCGCCAGTTTTCGAACATTTCCTCTGTTTCACCTGTCATGTTCAATTGTTTGACTTTAGAAAGCTCTTCCAGCACGGGGCGGTGCGTGATGCTTATTTTCCAGGATTCCAGTCGATCGATTTCTTTAAAATATCTCTTTTTGAAAAAATAACCCCAAATGATGAAAATCAAAATTAATACAATTACCCCAATTATGTAATCCATGGTAAGCCCCCTGTTCTAGTCCTTACAGTCTTGCTATTTATATATGAATTGTAAAAATGTTAAATTTAATGCTTTTATGATACCATGTTAGCAATAATTTTTGACGAGAAAAATGATTTTTTTGTAGAAAATTGCTACAAATACCTGTTTTTTGGGAGGGAAGGACCATGAAAGCTGACGGTCATGTGCACACTCCGTTTTGCCCTCACGGCTCTACGGATAAATTCGATGAATATATTACGCGGGGAATCGAGCTAGGATTAAAGGAAATCACATTTACGGAACATGCTCCATTGCCACGAAATTTTCAAGATCCTACGCCTGAAAAAGACAGCGGGATGGACGCTGCCCTGCTCCTGAATTACTTTCAAGAGCTCCGCGTACTGAAAGAACGCTATAAAGACAAAATCCTGATCAAAACAGGTCTGGAGGTTGACTTTATAGAGGGGTATGAAAAAGAAACAAAAGAATTCCTCGACGAAATCGGAGAATTCCTTGATGATAGTATACTTTCCGTTCACTTCATCAAGCATCAAAACAGCTGGCATTGCATCGATTTCAGCGAAATTGGGTTCGCTGAGATTGCCAATGAACTAGGTTCAGTGGAATCGGTTTATGCCAAATATTACGATACACTGGAAAAGTCAATAGAAACTGATTTAGGCATTTATAAACCAAAACGGATCGGGCACATTACGCTTGTCCATAAATTCCAGCATCGATATCCGCCGGCATCAAGTTTTGACGAGCGGGTTTACAAGGTTCTCGAAATGATCAAGGATCAAAGGTATGAACTGGATTATAATGGAGCTGGGCTTGTAAAGCCGCTATGCGGTGAACCCTACCCTCCTGAACGATTTGCAAAGCGTGCTTTAGAACTCGGCATTCCGCTCATTTACGGTTCCGATGCCCATCAGGCTAAAGATTTGGGTCAGGGCCACCAGGCACTGATTGAAGGGTATAATGGGTAACTCATGTTTACACTTCAGCCCCGGCCAGCTAACAGCGGCTGCAGGTCTTCGGCAATGAAAAGGGTATCTTGCAGAAAACGCCCGACTTCATTGGCATAAATATTCGTATAATACGCTTCCTGCGGGAATACATGAAGCACATCCATCGCATAATGGGTATGCAGGACAGGGGCCGTCAATAATCCCTTCAACTGCAGCATATACATGGGAACGGAGACCTGCTGGAAACTCCTGCTCTTGATTCCTTGTTCCAATATATATTGAAAATAAGACTTTTCCTTTGTAAAATAAGTCGAATGAATTTCACGGTTTAAATTGGAATCGAGTGAAGATTCCCCATATATGAACCGTGCAGCAAGGAAGTTTTCCCTCTGGAAAGCGAGGATATCCTTTACAAGGTTCATCAAGCATTGCTGCGGGCCTTTAAGTTCAAGCAGCGTCATGTTCGTCTCAAGGACCAGGATATATTCTTCTAAATAGGAAGTGAAACAGAATTCCAGCAACCCCTGCTTATTCTTGAAATAGTAGGCAATATTGGCAGCGTTCACTTTCGCTTTATTCGCAATATCCCGTATGGATGTAGCATGATAGCCTTTTAAATGAAATAAATGCAATGCAGCATCCACAATGGCTTGTTTCGTTGGCGTCTGGCGATTCATTCAGGCAATCCCTCGCTTTCTTTGAGACAAGTCTTATGGACTACTTCTTCACGAAAGAGCCTGAATCCTTTAGTAAGTTCTCGACAATTTCCCAACAATGGAGCATCATGATTAGAAAGTGCTGTAAAAATATGAGGAAGACAGGTGAACGCTTTTGTTTAATGTCGAAATGTATCAAGGAAAAAAAGAAAAAAACTATGAACTGGTCCAAAAACAACTACTTGCCTTAATCGAAGATGAAACGAACAGGATAGCCAATTTAAGCAATGCGGCAGCTTTACTTAATCAGTTTCTCGATGAGATTAACTGGGTTGGCTTTTATTTATATGAAGAAGACCAATTAATACTAGGACCCTTCCAGGGGCTTCCGGCCTGTGTCCGCATTCCAATGGGCAAGGGCGTATGCGGAACTTCAGCGGCAACTGAAAAAACCCTGCGCATTGAGGATGTCCACCAATTCCCTGGACATATCGCCTGCGATGCGGCATCAAGATCTGAAATTGTCATCCCGCTCATGAAGGATGGCAAATTGCTTGGTGTCCTCGATATCGACAGCCCGATAACGGACCGTTTTGACGAAATGGATCAGCAAGGACTGGAGAAGTTCGCTGAAATCCTTTCCAATCATCTATAAAAGTTAAAGGGAGCGGCAACCCATGCCTGCTCCCTTTTCCATTTCAGTACCCAGGTACAAACCCTTTACTGAACCCTTCTCAATATATAACTTCTCAACCGCCCTTTTGACATTTCACTTTTAAATGATGCAAAGGAAACCCGTGGCAAGGGCTCCCAAGCAATCCCGGAAACCATCCATAATTGTTGCATTCATTTTCTCATGATAAAATTGTATTTTTCCTGCCGCCATTCTCTATTCTATAATTATCACAACTGTCCTTGACTCATTGAGCAGAATATTATACAATACTCTTTGTGTAAAATATTGCAGCCTATGTGATAGCCTTTATGTTCTCATTTTGTTCCTCAATCCAGAGGTGTATCTCGTAACCCTCTGCTGCTAGGGCGAAGGTACATGAAAACAAAATGGTCATGATCGTACATTCACACGGTTTTTATTTTACCAAAATAAAAACATTTAAAGGAGGAGTCATCCTATGGCTCGTTATACTGGCCCAAGCTGGAAACTATCCCGTCGTTTAGGAATTTCCCTAACAGGTACTGGTAAAGAATTAGAAAAACGCCCTTATGCTCCAGGACAACATGGTCCTAACCAACGTAGAAAAATTTCTGAATACGGAATGCAACTACAAGAGAAACAAAAACTTCGTCACATGTACGGAATCACTGAGCGTCAATTCCGCACAATGTTCGACCGCGCTGGCAAACTTAAAGGTGTACATGGTGAAAACTTCATGATTCTTCTTGAATCACGTCTTGACAACCTAGTTTACCGTCTTGGTTTAGCTCGTACACGTCGTCAAGCACGTCAACTTGTTAACCACGGTCACATCACTGTAGACGGAAGCCGCGTAGACATTCCATCTTACAAAGTGTCTCTTGGACAAACAATCTCAGTTCGTGAAAAATCACGCAACTTCTCAATCATCAAAGAATCAGTTGAAGCAACTAACTTCGTTCCTGATTTCCTTACTTTCGATGCTGAGAAATTAGAAGGTACTTTCACTCGTTTACCAGAACGTTCTGAATTGCCTGCTGAAATTAACGAAGCTCTTATCGTTGAGTTCTACTCTCGTTAATAACTTCAAAAACCCCATCCTTGGATGGGGTTTTTTTTGCACCTAAACATCTTTGCAGAACAAAGCCCGGCTGGGATTCAGCCGGGCTTTGGACAATCATTTCACTAATGTGTATTTCTTCTTGCCGCGACGAACGAGGATGAACTCCCCTTCAATCTTGGCAGCTTCCGTCACTACATATTGCAGATCGGTCACTTTCTCCCCATTTATGGAGATTGCCCCGTTCTGAATATCTTCACGGGCTTGACGCTTTGATGGCGAAATTTTCGCTTCAACGATTAAATCGACCAAACCGATATCTTCCTTGCTTTCACGTTCGAAGCTAGGGACATCTTTAAAGCCCAATTTGATTTCCGCTGCACTTAAATTCTTCACCTCACCGCTGAATAAGGCGGCAGAGATTTTGATTGCTTGGTCAAGAGCTTCCTGACCATGAATCAAACGGGTCATTTCTTCCCCTAAAGCTTTTTGCGCTTTACGCAAATGCGGTTCGTTTTGTACGGATTGCTCTAACTCTTCAATCACCTCACGAGACAGGAATGTGAAGAATTTCAGGTATTTCACGACGTCTGCATCTGCCGTATTGATCCAGAATTGGTAAAATTCATACGGAGTCGTTTTTTCCGGGTCAAGCCAAATCGCTCCGCCTTCCGTTTTACCGAATTTCGTTCCATCCGCTTTCGTTACGAGCGGGATCGTCATACCGAATGCTTTGGCATTCTCATCATTGGATTTCCTGATCATTTCAAGGCCGGTCGTAATGTTGCCCCATTGATCACTGCCGCCTATTTGCAATTTACAGTCGTAATTGCTGTATAAATGACCGAAATCAATTCCCTGTAAAATCGTGTACGCAAATTCAGTGAAGGAAATTCCCGTATCCAAGCGGGAAGCAACCGTATCTTTTGCCAGCATGTAGTTAATGCCGATGTATTTCCCGTAATCACGCAGGAACGTAACCATATCGATTTTGCCTATCCAGTCATAGTTATTGACCATGACCGCACCATTTTCACCGTCGAATTCAAAGATATGGGATAACTGCCCTTTTATGCAGTCTGCATTATAAAGCACTTTTTCCAGCGTTTGCAGCTGACGTTCCTCTTTTTTACCGCTTGGATCACCGATGAGTCCTGTCGCACCGCCTACCAGCACAAGGGGACGATGACCGTGCTGCTGGAAACGGCGCAATGTCAAGAATGGCAATAGATGACCGATGTGCATGCTATCCGCAGTTGGATCGACACCACAGTATAAAGAAATTTTCTCTTTTTCCAAAAGGTTCTTAAAACCTTCTTCATCCGTTTGTTGATAAATAATTCCTCTCCACTCGAGGTCTTTAAGCAATTCCATTAAATATTCCTCCTCCATCTTAGAAAAACCCGCAAAAAGCACACAAAAACGCCCCTTCATAAATATGAAGGGACGAATGAATTCGCGGTACCACCCAACTTGAGGACATAATATGCCCTCCGCTCAAGACGAATAACGGTCGTCAGCCGTTTCCTGCTACTAATCATTTCACAGCAAATGCTCCAGGAAGTAATTCATCATACCATTTGTACCGATTTCCACTAACCACCGGCTCTCTGAAACAGGGATAGTCTGACTACTGGGTCCTATCATCGCGATCATTTAATCATTTTATTGTTGTTAATAAACTTTTATCATACATAAGAATCCTTGTCAACATCACCCTTACAGATTATAGAAAAATAAGAAAGATGCCCTTTCCCCTACCTGTTATATGCTATAATATATGTGATTTCAGGGGGTATGATACGATGAATAATAATCAAAAAGATAGATTTCAAACAGTCTGGAAGCAGCTGACCCGTTTTTTCCAAAGTGAAAAAACACATAAGAACGCGCGGGTTACATACCAAGTCATTTGGAATTTAACACTGATCCTCATTATTGTCGGGATCCTAGGATTCTCATTCGCCGGCGGCGTCGGAGCCGGCTATTTCGCTGCCCTCGTCAATGATGAGCCAGTACGCTCAAAAGAAGATTTGAAAAAAGACATTTACAATTATGAAGAGACCTCTGAAGTATACTTTGCAGATGAAGTATACTTGGGCAAGCTTAAGAGTGACCTTGAGCGTGAGGAAGTGTCCATCGATAAAGTTTCCGAGCATCTTAAAAATGCAGTCATCGCTACAGAAGATGAGTATTTTTATGAGCATGACGGGGTTGTCCCGAAAGCCATCCTGCGTGCGATTTACCAGGAATTTTCGAATGCAACCGTCCAATCGGGAGGAAGTACATTAACACAGCAGCTCATTAAAAACCAAGTCCTGACCAACGAAGTATCGTTTGAACGGAAAGCAAAAGAAATTCTTCTTGCACTCCGGGTCGAAAAGTTCTTTGAAAAAGAAGAAATTTTGGAAACGTACTTAAACGTCTCCACTTTGGGACGAAACTCTTCAGGCCGTAACATCGCCGGGGTCGAGTCCGCCGCTGAAGGTATTTTTGGCGTGGAGGCCAAAGATCTGACACTGCCCCAATCAGCCTTTATCGCTGGATTGCCGCAAAGCCCTTTCGGATATACACCATATACCCAGAAAGGAAAATTGAAGGAAAATCAAGAGCCCGGCATCAACCGGATGAAAACCGTTTTAAAGCGGATGTATAGTAACGGGTACATAACAAAAGCAGAATATGATAAAGCAAACGCATACGACATTACAAAAGACTTTATCGGTAAAACGGAGATGCCATCCGAGAAATATCCATGGCTCACCTATGAAATCGAAAAACGCTCCATCGAAATCCTCTCTGTCAGTCTGGCAAAAGAAGATGGATATGAAGAGAAAGATTTAAAGAATGATGATTTAAAAGCTCAATATCTAGCACTTGCCGACCGTAAGCTGCGGCAAAATGGCTATAAGGTTTATACGACCGTCAACAAAAAGATTTATGACAAGATGCAGGAAGTAACGAAAAACTATCCGAATTTCGGGTACGATAAACTGGCGCAAGTCCCCGACCCGGATACGAAGGAAATGAAGACAGTAAGCCAGCCCGTAGAGGCCGGAGCGATTCTTATCGAGAATAAAACAGGGAAAATCATCAGTTTCGTAGGCGGCCGCGATTTCAAGCGGGAACAGACGAACCACGCCACCGCATCATTGCGCTCGAACGGATCAACGATGAAGCCGCTGGTGATATATGGTCCAGGCATCGAGCTAGGCAAGATCTCGCCTGGCAGCGTATCGGCCAACGTGCCGATCTCCATTCCAACAGGCGGCAAACCGTGGAGTCCAGGAAACTATGGCGGCGGCAGCTATACGGGAGTATCGACTGCCCGCGAGGCCCTGAAGAATTCCTATAACATCCCGGCAGCGCTCTTTTACAAGAAAATAATCAACCTGAGCCCCGCTTCGTATTTGGAAAAAATGGGCTTCTCCACCGTGACGAAAGGGGATTACTCCAATCTTGCCGTGTCATTAGGTGCGATGGAAAAAGGTGTAACCGTTGAAGAAAACGTCAATGCATATGGCACTTTTGCCAATTCAGGAGAATTCATCGATGCTTATATGATCGATAAAATCGTTTCGAAAGATGGTAAAGTCATCTATCAGCATAAAGTGAAACCAGTGGATGTTTTCTCTCCGCAAGCCGCTTACCTGACGCTTGATATGATGCGTGATGTCGTAAACAGCGGGACGGCGGCCTCGGTCAGGAACCGCCTTGCTTTCTCAAGTGATTGGGCAGGTAAAACCGGTACTTCACAAAACTATTGGGATGCCTGGTTTGTAGCCAGCAACCCGAATGTATCGTTCGGGACATGGCTCGGTTATGACAAGCCGAAATCCTTGCAAGGGACTTATAATGGTCTTGAATATAATAAACGTAATATGTATTATTGGGCAGATTTGATCAATGCCGCATATAAAGTCGACCCTAAACTCATCGACCCCGATAAGCGATTTGAAAGGCCGGGCGGAATTGTCAGCCGTTCCTTCTGTGGCGTTTCAGGACTGCTGCCTTCAAGCTCATGCCAAAAGGCCGGGCTTGTCAAATCGGATTTATTCATCGCGAAATATGCTCCATCCAGGGCGGATGATAGTTTCATAGATGGTCAATATGTATCAGTCGGCAGCAAACGCTACGCAGCCCTTCCGCAAACGCCTGGCGAATTCACAAGCGGCGGGTTCATGTTGAATCCCGATTCCTTTGCAGATATCGGATTGAAATATGTCGTTGACCCGGGATCTGTGATTCCCGGAGCCGAAAAATCAGGAAATGTCGTCGGGGCGACAGCGAAATTGAATGATAATGGCAAAGCACCAGATCCCCTATCCATAACGATCAGCAACGATAAGATTACATGGGGCTTGCATCATGAAGGAGATGTCGTCGGTTATCGTGTCTATAAAGACGGCAAAAAAGTGGCGAGCATCAATGCTGGGGAGAATCTTGTTTACAAAGTCGGCTCTGGCGGATCTTATTACGTAACGGCCGTCGACATTGTCGGTAAAGAATCAGCCCCTTCCCAAGATGTTGAAAGCGGCGCTAAAAAGACAAGTTCCAAAGAAGACTCCACGAAAAATAAAGATGATCGCGGAAAAGATAAAATAGTTAACGAAGTTAAAAAGACAGACTCAAAAGAAGAGAACGGTCCAGATAAAAATACAGATAAACAACCGGAAAAAGATATACAACCAGAAAAAGAAACGGAAACGGATAAAGAAAAAGAGCCAGTTCAAGACACAAACAAAGAGAATACAGATAAAGAAATTCAAGAGACTGACAAAGATCAAGGTACAGTCAAGGATCAAGAGCAAGAAACGGATAAAGCGGAAGAAGAGGAAGAATGACACACTTGAACTAAAACAGGCTGTCGGGTAACCCCCGACAGCCTGTTTCCTTATAATCTCCCAAAAAGGCATCCATGAAAGTGACAATGGATGCCTTTTTCATTTTCAATAATCCGTATGACTCAGTTTCTCAATCCTCCATCGATGATAAATCACCGGTTGGCAAATCAAGTTCCCAAGCTTTCAAGACACGGCGCATGATTTTACCGCTTCGTGTTTTAGGAAGTTTATCCCTGAATTCAATTTCACGAGGTGCTGCATGTGCTGCTAGACCATGTTTTACAAATGTACGAATATCCTCAATCAACTCATCGTTCGCATCGTATCCGTCACGAAGGGCGATAAACGCTTTGATAATTTCCCCCCGAACCGGATCCGGCTTACCGATGACCCCCGCTTCAGCTACAGCTGGATGCTCGACCAACTTGCTTTCCACTTCGAAAGGTCCGACCCTCTCCCCTGCCGTCATGATGACATCATCAACACGGCCTTGGAACCAGAAATATCCATCTTCATCCATATATGCGGAATCTCCGGAAACATACCAATCACCTGGCATAAAGTAAGATTCATATTTCGCTTCATTCTTCCAGACGGTCTTCATCATCGAAGGCCAGCCTTTCTTGATGGCAAGGTTCCCCATTCTATGCGGCGGAAGCTCGTTGCCTTGATCATCCACTATTGCCGCTTTCACGCCAGGAATCGGTTTACCCATCGAACCCGGTTTGATTTCCAGGCAAGGATAATTGCAGATGACCTGAGCCCCGGTCTCCGTCATCCACCATGTATCATGGATCCGGTGATTGAATACCTTCATTCCCCAACGCACCACTTCCGGGTTCAACGGTTCACCGACACTTAAAATATGGCGGAGAGTGCTTAAATCGAACCGCTTAACGATCTCGTCACCCGCGCCCATCAGCATCCTGAAGGCAGTCGGTGCACTATACCATACCGTGACACCAAAGTCCTCCAAGGTCTTGTACCAGGATTCAGGCTTGAAACGCCCGCCCACAATGACATTCGAGGTCCCTGTCAGCCAAGGTCCAAAAATCCCGTAAGACGTCCCTGTCACCCAACCAGGGTCCGCTGTGCACCAGTACACATCCTCTTCCTGCAAATCAAGGACCCATCTTGCCGTTTGATAATGCTGGATCATCGCATTATGAACATGAAGCACCCCTTTTGGTTTTCCTGTCGAACCGGAGGTATAGTGAAGAATCAAACCGTCATTCCGATCGACCCATTCAATGTCGAATTTTTTGTCGGCTTCTTTTAATTTCTTATTGAAGTGATGGTACTTTCCTTCTTCTTTTATATTTTCCCCCACCAAGAAAATATGCTTTAAATGGGGCAATTCATCCACTGGCACGCGCGGCAAAAGTTCAGGTGTCGTCACAATCACACTTGCCTCACTATCTTCAAGACGATCCCTTATGGCACCTTCCATGAAGGCTTCGAACAACGGCCCCACGACCGCTCCCGTTTTAATCGCACCCAACAATGCAAAATACAGCTCCGGGGAGCGAGGCATGAAAATGAAAACACGATCACCTTTTTCCACATTGGCAATGTTCTTGAATACATTGGCCGCTTGGTTCGTATAATCTTTCATTTCCTTGAATGTATACTTTTCATTTCTTTTATCGTCTTTGTAATAAAGGGCCACTTTATTCTTTTTGTATGTTTCGACATGGCGGTCAATGGCTTCATACGCAAGATTCACTTTACCGGTTTCAGACCAGGAGAATTCCTTTTCCGTCTCAGACCAGTCAAACTTATTGTATTTTTCATCATAATTCTTTAAATTAAAATTACCTTCCACTACTGGTAACGCTTTCACATTCATACGACAAACTCCCCCTTCATTCGGCTCTATATTTTTATTATAGTATAAGAATCGAATTATCTCAATTTTTAAAATATTAATCACTTCCATATTAGGGAAATCCCTTCTTGGTGAATGTTGAAAGATACTGGTATATGGTCATGGTCAAGGTGGATCCATATGATAGCCGGGGAAGAAGGAGCACTGTAACAAAAGCGCCTTGAACTTTCTGAATTATGCCCCTTGTTTTCATGTATAATTTATGTAAGCTTTCCATTCGGTTTAAAAGCGATGCTTCGGAATGCGAGAGTGTAAGATCACTATATAACAAGGGTGGTGAAAGAATGGAATATAGTAAGACCTTCTACACTAAGGAACTGCAGACATTAAGCGGAACGCTCATCATCGAGGGGCCGTTAAGCGGCGAGAAAATGTCCGCTTATGAGTTTCACGAAGACTTGGTCGCCTTTCGCCCCCCTGCTTTGCAGCATAAAGCGTTAATAGAGATAGCAGACTTGCCTGAGGGCAGGATCTTCATCGCCCGTGAAAATGAAACAATCGTGGGTTATGTAACTTACTTATATCCCGATCCCTTGGAGCGCTGGTCGGAAATCAAGATGGAGGACCTGATTGAGCTTGGTGCAATCGAGGTCATCCCTAAATACCGGGGTGCCTCCGTCGGGAAGAACCTGATCCGCCTTTCAATGGAAGACGATTCGGTTGAAGACTTCATCATCATCACCACTGAATACTATTGGCATTGGGATTTGAAAGGGACAGGGCTGAATATTTGGGACTATCGCAAGGTCATGGAAAAAATGATGAGCGTTGGTGGCTTGGTCTACTTTGCAACAGATGATCCTGAAATCAGTTCCCACCCGGCCAACTGCCTGATGGCCCGAATTGGCAAAAGAGTCCCGCCGGAATCCATCCAGAAGTTCGACCAATTGCGTTTTATGAATCGGTTTATGTATTAAAGAGGAGAGGAAGAGGAGGAAGGAAAATGATTGTTGAAACAATAATGAATGAGGATATCATCACCCTCACTCCAACGGATACCATCCATAGCGCTGTCTTGATCATTAGGGAGAAACGAATTCGCCATATACCCATTGTCGATGACAGCTTTCAACTTGTGGGATTAGTCAGCGACCGTGATATTCGGGATGCTGCCCCTTCTATTTTCCGTACCGAAGAATACAAAAATGATTTACAAAAACCATTATCAAGCATCATGAAAACGGAAATAATCACAGGGCACCCGCTTGATTTCGTGGAAGAAATCGGGGCTGTTTTTTGTGATAACAATATCAGCTGCCTTCCAATCGTAAAGGGCAGGAAGTTAGTGGGCATCATAACCGGTTCTGATTTACTTCATTCATACGTTGAGTTGACAGGAGTCAATCAGCCCGGTTCCCAAATCGAAATCAGAATCCCGGATAAGGCAGGTTCCCTTCATGATATTGCCCATATTTTCAAAAAGCGCAATACGAATATCCTGAGCACCCTTGTTTATCCTGAAAAAAATGGAACCGATTATAAAATTCTTGTAATTCGTGTACAGACGATGAATCCATTTATGGTGGTGGAGGATTTGAAGAAAGAAGGCTATACCGTTTTATGGCCTAGTCTACCGGGGATTTCACATGAATGATACATCCCTTTTCGTCTATTCGGATGAACTCCTTACCTACAAATTCAACGATGAGCATCCATTCAATCAAAAACGGCTTAAACTCACGCTTGATTTATTAAAAAAACACCATGCCATCAATGATGATCAAATTATCAAGCCCAGAATGGCTACCGATGCAGAATTGGAACTGATCCATGATCACCATTATGTAAACGCTGTCAGATTAGCGGGCCAGGGAAAGCTTCCCCCTGATAAGGCAGTAAATTATGGACTGGGAACAGAGGATACCCCTATCTTCCCCAAAATGCACGAAGCAAGCGCCTTGCTTGTAGGCGGTACCTTGACCGCTGTGGATGCCGTCATGACCGGTCAGTCCCTGCACGCACTTAATCTTGGCGGTGGCCTGCATCACGGTTTCCGCGGGAAAGCCTCGGGCTTTTGCATTTACAATGATAGTTCGGTCGCGATTAAATACCTGCAAAAGAAATATGGGGCGCGTGTCTTGTATGTCGATACCGATGCACATCATGGTGACGGAGTCCAATGGTCATTTTATGATGATCCCGATGTATGCACCCTATCCATTCATGAAACGGGGCGCTACTTATTTCCCGGCACCGGCACGATTAACGAGCGGGGCCAGGGAAAAGGCTACGGCTATTCATTCAACATCCCGGTCGATGCGTTCACTGAAGATGAATCCTGGCTCGAATGCTATAGGGCTTCCTTTAAAGAGGTCATTGAATACTTCAAACCGGATGTCATATTAACGCAAAACGGAGCCGATTCCCATTATTACGATCCGCTCACCCATTTATCTGCGACCATGAAGATTTTTAGGGAAATACCAAAGTTGGCCCATGAAATGGCCCATAAGTATTGCGAAGGACGCTGGATTGCAGTAGGCGGCGGCGGATATGATATATGGCGCGTCGTCCCGAGGGCTTGGGCGAGGGTCTGGCTTGAGATGACGAATAATGATATTTCAGGTCCCCTATCAAAGGAATGGCTCGATAGCTGGCAGCATGAGTCCCCTGTTCCCCTACCGACTGAATGGGATGACATGGAAGATATATACGAACCCATTCCGAGAAAGCCTGAAATTACCGAGAAGAATGCCCTGACGCTTGAAAAGGCCCTTTATCCCATCAGGTCTTCCAAGCAAACATCGAAAAGCAATGAACAAAGTTAACCAAAAGATCGTTGAAAAACGATCTTTTTTTGTTCGGTCAAGAGTAACAAAAAGAGAGTGCCCTCGGGACACTCTCCAAACCAGTTCATTTCGTTGATTGACGGTTTTCAATCCGATGCGGCAGGATCACTTTTTCAAGACCTTCCTCCACTTGTTCTTTATTCATCAACTTTGTAAGAAGCCTCATCGCAACCGCACCAATATCATATAAAGGTTGAACGATCGTCGTGATTTGCGGACGCACCATCAATGTCAATCTCGTATTATCGAAGCTGATCACTTCAAAGTCTTCCGGCACATTATACCCCTTGTCCTGTGCGGCATGGACAATACCAAGCGCCATTTCATCAGCACCGGCGATGAATGCCGTCGGCCTGTCTTCAACTTCCAGGTACTTTTCAAAAGATTCAATTCCTGAATCATATGTATAATCACCTTCAACAATATACCTTTCATCAAATGAAAGACCAGCTTCTTTCAATCCTCGTTTATATCCAGTCAATTTCATTTCATTAATCAGCGCGGAAGGGTTTCCGCTTACAAAAGCGATATGCTTGTGGCCTTTATTAGCAAAGAAGGTCACTGCGTCGAATGCCGCCGCCTCATAATCAATATTAACAGATGGAACTTGCCCGCTTTCATCCACCGAACCTGCCAGAACGATCGGAACCGGTGAATTAGTAAACTCTTTGACATGCTCATCAGAAATGTTGCCGCCCATGAATACGATACCATCCACTTGTTTTCCAAGCATCGTATTCAGCAAATGGAATTCCTTATCTATATTCTCATCAGAACTGCTTAGAATGATATTGTATTTATACATGGTGGCTATATCTTCTATGCCCCGTGCCAATTCGGCAAAAAAGATGCTCGAGATATCCGGGATGATGACCCCGACTGTAGTCGTTTTCTTTGAGGCAAGTCCCCTTGCCACTGCATTCGGACGGTACCCTAACTTTTCAATCACATCGGAAACTTTCTTCCTTGTTGCAGGCTTTACATTTGGATTCCCGTTAACTACGCGGGAAACGGTGGCCATGGAAACATTCGCCTCACGCGCCACATCATAAATGGTTATATTATTCATTCATCCATTCCTCCATTTCTTTCATTTTCCCCATAAAAGACCCGAATTATTTCGGAAAAAAATCTTTTATGCGTTTTTCTCTATAAGGAAGATTATTTTAGGAACGATCTGCCTAACAAAAAGCAGTCCTACTCTCTTCTCAGTCAAATATTCAATACCCTATTCAAGTATAAAATTCACATAGATATCACTTTATGTATGACTCAATCTTCCGAACAGTTCTCATTCTTGTTATTTATCATACGATAGTCGAATCTTTCCTGCAATCCAATAGTGCTTATTTCGAAGGTTTTTCTGCAAAAACTAGTATTTTACCATTAAAAAAAGCCCTTGCCAAGTTGGTAAGGGCCGTAAGTAGATCAATTAAAGACATTCTTAGCTTAAACAGTTACCCAGTTCAAACGTTTAATTTCATCGTAGAATTCATCAAATTGTTTGAAGTCCATTTGCTGAGCAGAATCCGATAGGGCAACGGAAGGATCCGGATGCACTTCAGCCATAACACCGTCAGCACCGATTGCAAGAGCCGCTTTAGCCGTAGGAAGCAATAGATCGCGACGTCCAGTTGAATGCGTTACATCAACCATGATCGGTAAATGTGTTTCTTGTTTTAAGATCGGTACAGCAGAGATATCAAGTGTATTTCTTGTTGCTTTTTCGTAAGTGCGGATACCGCGTTCACAAAGGATGATGTTGCCATTGCCCTGCGACATGATGTATTCCGCTGCATGAATGAACTCTTCAATCGTTGCAGCCAGTCCGCGTTTTAACAGAACAGGTTTATTTACTGCACCTGCCGCTTTTAGCAAGTCGAAGTTTTGCATGTTGCGAGCCCCGATTTGGATGACATCGATATGATCGATCGCCGCTTCAATATCATTGGCACTCACGATTTCACTGATGACAGCCAAGCCGTATTCATCAGCAACGCGTTTAAGTATTTGTAAACCTTCCAAACCAAGCCCTTGGAAGTCATATGGAGATGTACGTGGCTTAAAGGCACCGCCGCGCATCAATTTCAAACCTTTAGCTTTAATGACTTCCGCCACCGCAGCTGTCTGTTCATAAGATTCAACGGCACATGGTCCGAAAACGAAGCTAGGGATCCCGTTACCTACCAATTCACCCTTGATGTCGATGATCGTGTCTTCAGCTTTTTGTTTTCTTGATACAAGAAGCGTTTTCTTCTGATCATCTTTTTGCAGCTCCAAGCCCAATTTAAAGATTTCTTTGAAAATATGTTTAATCGAACCAAGATCAAGCGGTCCTTGATTATTGGCTTCGATAAGATCCAGCATTGTTCTTTCACGGACCGGATCGTAACGGTTTACACCTTGTTTTTCTTTAACGCGACCAATTTCCTGTACAAGTTCAGCACGTTGATTAATAAGATGTAATAACTGAAGGTTCACATCATCCAGTTGATTACGAAGTCCATCAAGCTCTTTGTTGCTCATTACAAATCCATCCCTTCGTTTTTTAAAATAGAAATCGGTTCAGCGGACTCAAACTAAAAAAAATCCCATCCGGATCCTCGAACATCCACCCCGATTGTTTTATCAATGAAAAATTTAGAATATTTCATGTATGATTAAATCAATTATAAATGAAGTGTCCATAAAAGTCACTATATTTTTCTTTAATAATTAAACGCTTTTAAGCATTAAAGTTATAAATGCATAAAACTAGGTGCCACTCATTCCAGAAAAACGATTACACAGAATATTGAAACACATCCGTTGTAGGAATTATATTGGAAATAGAACAGGAAAGCTATCATTTAATTGATCATTTTTCACAAGAGCATAGAAAAGTTTAAATTTTCTGCCACTTGCTGGGAGCCATCCAGAATTGAGCAGAGAAGCTTTGCCTAGCGAAATGAACAGGAAGGGCCACTCTAGAAAAGGTTTCCCCAGGATTAACATCCTTAGGCCCTCCAATCAATGGAATAATAAAAGGCCGGACCCCTTACCAAAGGGATCCGGCCTTCACATTCATTCTGTAATGGCCTTGCTCAATGAATCATATGTAATCCGCCAATGAGATTCATTCCAGACAGGTTTTCCACTTTTAAAAAGGATGGCCTGAGGTGATTGATGTTTGACATCAAAAGTATCTGCCACATAATTGGATAGTGGACGAGCTTCCTGGACGGCCAAATAGGCCGTTTTAAGTTGTTCGTTCCCTAAGATGTACCTCTCATATTGTTCAAATGCTTCAGCACTTACAGGGCATGTTACGCTATGCTTGAAAAGCAGGAATGTATCCTCTTTTAGAAGCTCATTGAATTGTTCTTCTGTTTCGATTTTGCTCATGACCATATAGCAGTCTCCTTTCCTTGTCATATAAATTTTACCATCAAAAAGGCGATGAAGCCATCGAAGCACTTCACCGCCTTATTCTTCGTCCCTTAATGACTCTTCATTCCCATTAAAGGAAGACAGGGGGTTTAATTCTTTAGTTTACTCTCCGTTTCATCAAATGCCTTTTTCGCTTCATCAAGTTTTAATTTTGCCGCATTCTTGTTTCCGCTTGTAGGATCTGCAGGATTATTTTCCGAATCATTGCTGTTAGCAAAGTTCGTTTCGACGGATACGATAGGAGCATCGGTAGTTCCGGTTACATCAATATCCTTATTGCTTGAATTCGTTGTATCATCAGCAGCGTCGCCGTTTTCTTTTCCTGTTTTCAGGCTCTTCACTTTGTTGACGATATTCGAAGATTTATTTGAAACGATTTCCGTGACGGAGTTTGTTTTTTCTTTTGCAGTATCAGCAAGGACTGTACCTTTTTCCATCGCCGTTTGTCTTAATCTTTCTGTTTTCTCGGAAATGTTTCTAGCTTGTTCATTGAAGTCATTCCTTAATTCCTTGCCTGTTTTCGGAGCCATGAACAAAGCTGTAGCCGCTCCGATCATCCCGCCGATCAAGGCGCCAATCATAAAGTCCTTAGAATTGATCGAGTCGCGTTCGTCCTCATATGATTTCTGATAGTCCTTTGTCGGAAATTCTTTTTGAGTCATAATACATTCCCCTTTCAATTTTCAGTTCATTTTTATTTAACTAGATTTTATGATCTAGAACGTAAAAACCTTTTTTTAGGTAAGTTATCTGTTTCCAGCGCTTCCCTTTCTAACTCTGCCCTTTCAGTCGGGGTCGGGGCTGCCTGTTTGCTCCTGGACTTCCATTTGTCCCTGATCTCCATGGCTACATTGCTCCATTGTACAATTTGTGAGATTCTTTCTTGATTATTATCAATCTCAGCCTGCACTTTATGGGAAACCTTTTGGATGGAAGAATTAAAGCTGGAGATGGATGTACCTACATCCTTCACCGCATCCACCACCGTGTTCAGGTTTTCTGACTTTTGCTGCAAATCTTCGGCCAACGTATTCGTTTTATGTAATAACTGAGTAGTTTCGAGCGTTATGCCCTGCATTTGGCTCTCTAGTCCTGTCAGCGTCCGGGCCACACTGTCCAGGGTAGTTTGAAGTGATGTCAGTACCTTCGTTAGAAAAATAACGAGTACCAAAAAAGCTATCGCTGCAACAGCAGCACTTACGTATAAAATAATCTCCATTGGAACACCTCCGAAAAAAATCGACTTATTTAATAGCTGTTAGATATTAATTACCCCTTCCCTATTATTATAAACGTATTTATTTTTTCAATATACCCTATCAAACCCTAATCTGGAAATATTGTTGTCTGCATCCAGTTCCTCCTTGAAATTCATGGGTGACACTTATGGCAGGAAATCGGGTATGATAGAAAAGATAAGTCGAATTTAAACAATGGAGGTATTTTTTATGAAAGATCCCAGAATTGGTACATTGGCCAAAAACTTAATCAATTATTCCGTGAAGCTTCAAAAAGGTGAAAAAATCTTGATCGAAAACTTTGGATTGCAGCGTGAACTTGTTAACGCACTTGTGAATGAAGCCTATGCAGCAGGTGGTTACCCATTCGTCCTATTAAAGGACCACCAAGTGGATCGGGCCTTGCTGATGGGTGCCAAAGAAGAACAGTACAAGATGATGGGTGAGTTTGAAGCAAACGTAATGAAGCAGATGGATGCTTATATCGGGCTTCGTGCCGGGGATAATATCAATGAACAATCCGATGTCCCTTCCGAGAAGATGGCGATTCATGGACAGACAGTCGGTAAAGTACATAGAAATATCCGCGTGCCAAAAACAAAATGGGTCGTACTTCGCTACCCGACAAATTCCATGGCCCAATTAGCCAAAATGAGCACAGAAGCATTCGAAGACTTTTATTTCGAAGTCTGCAACCTCGACTATGGCAAAATGAGCGCTGCAATGGACAACCTTGTCGACTTGATGGATAAAACGGATAAGGTCCGCTTAACTGGGCCCGGTACGGATCTAACCTTCTCCATCAAAGACATTAAAGCCATCAAATGTGCGGGTGAGCTGAACATTCCTGACGGTGAAGTATATACGGCTCCAGTTAAAGATTCCATCAATGGAGTGATTTCGTATAATACTCCTTCCCCATATCAGGGTTTTACTTTTGAAAACGTGAAGTTGACATTCAAGGATGGAAAAATCGTTGAAGCGGTTGCGAATGATACGGAACGCATCAACAAAATTTTTGATACTGATGAAGGCGCACGATATGTCGGTGAATTTGCAATTGGTGTAAATCCTTATATTCTACACCCGATGCAAGATATCCTCTTTGATGAAAAAATTGATGGAAGTTTTCATTTCACTCCAGGACAATGCTATGATGATGCCTTTAACGGAAACCATTCAGACATTCACTGGGACCTGGTCAATATCCAGCGGCCTGAATATGGCGGCGGGGAAATCCACTTTGATGACGTCTTGATACGTAAGGACGGACGCTTCGTTTTACCGGAACTGGAAAATTTAAATCCGGAAAATTTAAAATAACCCAATAAAAAAACGACCGATCCGCTACTAACGGATGGTCGTTTTTTTTTATTTTACCTGCAGTGAATGCTCATAGGCTGCTTGGAACTTTTGAATGTCCCCCGCACCCATGAATAACACGACACTGTTATCATGGTTTTGCAATATAGATGTTGTGTTCTCCGTAATCAGCTCGGCACCCGGAATCTTATCTTGAAGGTCTTCAATCGATAACTTTCCTTGATGTTCACGGGCAGATCCAAAAATTTCACATAAGTATACTTTGTCGGCCAAATTCAAGCTGTCGGCGAATTCATCCAGGAATGCCTGCGTTCTCGAGAAAGTATGCGGCTGGAATACAGCAACAACTTCACGCTCTGGATATTTCTGACGCGCCGAGTCAACAGTTGCAGAGATCTCGGTCGGATGGTGTGCATAATCATCAATGATGATCTGACTTCCGATTTCCTTTTCGGAGAACCGGCGTTTAACTCCGCCAAAAGTCCGCAATTGGGCTTTCACAGCTTCCGTATCCAAGTTTTCATATTTACAAAGTGCAATGACACCAAGTGCATTCAACACATTATGCTTTCCAAAAGTAGGAATAGTGAATGTATCATAGTAATTGTTCCTTACATGCACATCAAAAGTCGTGCCATCCGGAGTGACGGAAACATTTTTCGCTTGAAAATCATTTCCTTCTGCAAATCCGTAAAAAATAACCGGTACTTTCGCCTGAATATGTGGTAAATGCTCATCATCCCCGCACGCAATGATGCCTTTGTTGACTTGAAGGGCCATCGTTTGGAAAGCCTCGAACACGTCTTCGACATTAGCGTAATAATCAGGATGATCAAAATCGATATTCGTCATGATTGCATAATCCGGATAATAGGAAAGGAAATGACGGCGATATTCACATGCTTCGAAAACGAAGTAATCAGAATTCACGATTCCTTTACCCGTTCCATCCCCAATCAAGAAGGATGTCGGTTTAGCGCCCCCCATTACATGGGCAAGTAAGCCGGTCGTCGATGTTTTACCATGCGCTCCCGTAACTGCCACGCTGATGAAGTTTTTCATGAAATCACCTAGGAAACGGTGATAACGGATAATCGGCAAATCAAGTTCTTTTGCCTTCAAGATTTCCGGATGACTATCCGGAAACGCATTTCCTGCAATGATGGTCATTCCAGGTTGAATATTTTCCTCGTTGAAAGGAAGGATTTTAATCCCGGCTTTCTCTAATGCCAATTGTGTAAAAAATTCTTTTTCGTAATCGGAACCCTGCACTTCAATATTCATATCATGCAGTATTTGTGCAAGAGCACTCATACCCGACCCTTTAATTCCCACAAAATGGTAAGCAGTCATAAAGCGAACCTCCACCAATCGTCTACCTGTATGACAGTATATGACGTCATCTTTTATTTGTTTTTCCATTACGAGACTTGTTAGTAACGCAATTTCTTCATAGGTTTTCAAGCTTTTATTTTCAATCATTCATCAACAAAAAACTATTATATCACTTTTTTATTCATTCATCCATGTCAGGCAGATGCCAATTTATCAAATCATTGGCTTTTCCCTCAATTAAGGTGATAAAAAAGGGTTTTCACCCTTTCACATTATATACAATTTCCTTTTATTAGGTTCTCTTAATTAACATGTAAAAATTCCAGCTCTTCTTCCGTAATCAATACATCCCTTGGTCTTGAGCCCCTGGATTCGGAAACGACTCCCTGTTGCTCCATCATTTCTATTAGGCGCGCTGCACGGTTATATCCGACACGGAAACGCCGTTGGACGCTCGATGCAGATGCGGCCTGCTGGCTCACGACAAATTCACATGCCTCGAAAAACAGTTCATCCGCTTCTTCCGTAACCTGGGCCCTGTTCAGCAAGTCTTCCTGTTCAAACAGGTATTTCGGCTGCTGCTCCCGTTTAACATGGTTGACCACTTGATCGATTTCTTCATCACTCACGAAAGTCCCTTGCAGGCGCACCGTTTTTGAAGAGCCGTTTTCAGCGAATAACATATCCCCTCTTCCCAAAAGTTTTTCTGCACCGCCGCTATCGATGATTGTACGGGAGTCGACTTGTGAAGAAACCGAAAAAGCGATCCTTGTCGGGATATTTGCCTTGATCAATCCAGTTATGACATCGACTGAAGGTCTTTGAGTGGCTACAATCAAATGGATGCCGCAGGCACGGGCCTTTTGAGCAATCCGGCAAATCGCTTCCTCTACATCAGCCGGGGACATCATCATTAGATCAGCAAGCTCATCGATGATCACCAGGATATAAGGCAGCTTGCTTGAATATTGACCGGCTTTTTCCGCTTGTTCATTAAAGCGGGTGATATCACGTACACCGGCATGTACAAACAATTCATAGCGCCGTTCCATCTCCTCTACAGCCCATTTCAACGCAGCCGTAGCGGCTTTTACATCGGTTATGACTGGACTGACCAAATGCGGGATCCGGTTATATGGGGCGAGCTCGACCATTTTCGGATCGATCAACAGTAATTTCAGCTCCTGCGGCGTCGCTTTATACAGCAAGCTGACCAGCATGGTGTTGATACAGACACTTTTCCCCGATCCCGTTTGCCCGGCTATCAAACCATGCGGCATCTTTCTCAAATCCGTGATAATCGGCTGACCGGATATATCGAGTCCTAAAGCCACGGCAAGCGGTGATTCATGCTCTTGAAACTCAGTACTTTCCAAAACCTCACGCAAAAATACCGGTTTGCTTTTCCTGTTCGGAATCTCGATGCCGATTGTATGTTTACCCGGAATGGGCGCTTCCATCCTCATATCCTGGGCAGCAAGGCTTAATTTGATGTCATCCATCAGGTTCGTCACTTTATTCACCTTCACTCCCGGCTCCGGATGCACTTCGAAACGAGTGACTGCCGGTCCTTGGGTGACATTGACGACCTTTGCACGGACATTGAAATTTTTCAATGTCTGATCAAGTAATACAGTCTGTTCCCCGAGCCACTCATCATCATGCACAGCATAAGTGGGAGGTGTCAGCAATTCGATATTCGGAAACACATAGTATGGATTATCATCCGCTTCCACGGATTCAAAAACTTCAAGGGCATTGCCCTGGCCACTTTCCGCTGTCTCTGTTAATACGGCTTCTTGATACCCATCTCCAGAAATGGGGGATTCCTGTTCTAGAAGCGGCTTAGGGTCGGAACCAATAATGGATTCACCTGTATTTTCAGGCTCGGCGGCGGTTTCGGTGTCCAAAAAGGCAGGTGTAATGTCCAGAGTCTCCTCTTTCGGCATAACTCTGCCTTCCTCCGGCTTCCGTTCGGGAATGGCGGATGGTTCCACTTGTCCTGCCTCCATTTGGGCAGCATCATCCATAGCTCGTTTATCAGGTGAAACTACTGCCCTTTCCGGATTAAGGCTTTTTTTTTCCGGCATCATTTTATTCATGAAGCCATTTTTTTCCCGATCTTGCTTAAGCATCATCACATTAAATGGAATATGTTTTTTCGGACTTTTAGGCTGCACTTCAGGTATTGCCTCAGATGAGTCACTTTCAGGCATTGTCCCTTGACTAACGGATGGTTGAATTGATTGTACAGCTGCCTCCCCATGAACCGATATCGCTTCAGGCCGTGTGTCGTCCGCCTGTTCCATGATGGATACAGCGACTTCGCGTCCAAAATCGACTTGGTCCTGTTCAATGGCCTCTTTTTCTACCTCAGGCTCAATGATGTTAGGCTCGCTTACCGCTTCTTCTGGCAATGACTCAATGGAATTTCTACGAAAGAAAGCGGGTATCTCCGTATCTTCCCTTTTTTTTTCCGCTTGTTCCGGTATAAGAATGGCGGGTTCTTCCGTCATTTCCTCATGTGACGCATCTTTTGAGATTTCAGGGATCGATACCGGAATCTCGATAGCGGGTTCTTCCTTTTTAAGGATGGGCATTTTGCTTTCCAATTCATATTCGACAATTTCTTCAGAAGGGACTATTTTTTTTTCCGGACGACGGAACCCGTAAATGGGTGATGGGATTTCCGTTGGGCGGAATGGAGTATTTGACGGGACTATTTTTGAAGTTTCCTCCCGGTCAAAGCTTCTCCGTTTTGGTTCAGGATCCCTTACAGGCCTTCTCGTTGTTTCTTTAGTCACATTCTTCCCCTGTTTGGGTTCGTTGTCTTCCCTGTTTCTTTCCCTAGGTTTTCTTTTATTCTGCTCCCGGTCTGGAATGAGCGGAAACTTGAACTGGCCTTTTGGATATTGAAACAGGATTTTCGTATCCGGGTCTGGCGTCTGGGACATTTTTTCCACTTTTTGATTGTAAACCTTTATTTCTTCTTTCTTTGACTTCGTAAGCTTCGAAAAATCCATTTTCCTCAATGTCTCTTCATCAAGCGGTTCATCTATAATAATCTCTTCGATTTCAATAATTTCCTCTGCTTGGAACCATTTTTTCATCTTATTTAGCCATTTCAAAACTATCACTCTTTCTACATCTGTAGTTATGTAACTAATTCTACCAGTTATTTTAAAAATATCGAGAAAATTTAAGCTAAATTGGATTAGTATCTACTTTTTTATCGCATTCTTACTACCTAAACGTATTTCGCATAACTCCTACCCTATTAAACCCCTTCCGGAATGGGTTTAAACCTATCATCGCGAAATAACATTAGCCCCTAGTCTACTATTTAAATAAAACACAGCTATTAAATCGCGTTTACAAAGAGATTAAGTTTTCATGCTGACTTGAAAACAGACTGGCCAATTCATTGCATCATCCTTCATGAAACCTCCGGCAGAATCCAAATGCCTGTCGCAACCCATAAAACACCGTTCGTTAATACCGAACGGTGTTTTGTGGGTTTCTCCGTTTTTTTTGCAAACAAAGACCAAGGGACTAGTTCCATTCATAAAAACGGCAAACAACCTGCGCCACTGATTTGGAAGCGATCAAAAGGGCATCTTCATCAATATCGAATTTAGGATGGTGATTGAAATAAGCCTTCTCCACCCCTTTCGGTTTACAGCCAATGTAAAAGAAGCAGCCTGGTATCTTTTCTGCATAATACGAAAAATCTTCTGAACCTGAAAAAACCGGAAATTCGACAACCTTCTTGATCTCTTTGTCATTCATGCTTTCCAGGCTATTCTTCACGAATTCAGTCAGTTCAGGGTCATTATATAGCGGAGGATAATCGGGCACATATGTAAGTTCGCACTGAACATCGAATTCCGTTTCTATCCCTTTGACGATCCGGTGGATTTCCTTATCGATCAGCTGTTGGGTTTCAGCTGTCATATAACGGACATCCCCTTCAATTTCTATACGATCTTTAATGACATTAAAGCTTCCTTTTCCATCGAAGGAGCCAATTGTGACCACGCCCATATCAAAAGGGTTCAAGCGACGGCTGATTACGGTTTGTACGGCTGTCACGAAATGGGCCCCTGCCACAATTGCATCATTCGCCATATGCGGGGAGGAACCATGACCGCCCACACCCTTTATCGCAAGTTTGAAATAGGTCCGTCCAGCCATCGAATAGCCGCCGCGATACCCGACAACCCCTGCTGGATGCGACGGAAATAAATGGATTCCAAAAACAGCATCCAGTTCATCCAAAGCCCCTGATTCCATCATGCTTTTTGCTCCGCCTGGGGGTGTCTCTTCTGCATGTTGATGGATTATTTTAATCGTACCTGATAGGGAGTCTTTCAGCTCATTGATGCAGTCTGCCAGTACCAATAAATAAGCGGTATGCCCATCGTGTCCGCAGGCATGCATGACACCTTCATTTTTTGAACGGAACGGGACCTCCGCTTCTTCTGTAATCGGTAATGCATCGAAATCGGCACGGAGACCTATCGTTTTCCCAGGTTTTCCGCCTTCGATCGTTACGATGATCCCTAAACCATTTCCTACATTCGTTTGTATCGACACATCTTTCCCCTTATAAAAATCAATGATATATTGTGCCGTTTTCTCTTCTTTGAAGGATAGTTCCGGATTTTCGTGTAAATGACGGCGGATTTGAACGATTTCCCCTTTACGGGCTTCCAGCATGTTCATTAATTTGCTTTTCACGTTCACGATTATTCTCCCCCTTGGTCAGGTGTGCCTTTCGTGGACATTTATACATCAAGCCCCGTTGAATAACAGCGTAATTCGTTACTCTATATTGGACGATAAAACGGACAGAGGGTTTAGCTCCAAAGGATATTTTTGGTACTTGCTCCTTGGCGCCTCAATCTCGTTCTATTTTTTATCCATATTTTCAAAATATTACAATTATATTATCACCGATTAAAAAATAAATATCAACTACAAGAGAATTATAAACTCTATCAAACTTAAAAGGACCGCTGCCAGATGCTGACACGGTCCTTTTGTGATTCTCTATATTATTGTTCACGCTTTTTGTTTTTACCCATAATGAAGATGGGCTCCAACTCATTTTCTTCGTAAAGGAATGATAGAGCCGTTATCGGAACATGACCGCTGGCAAAGAAGCTCATCGCCATTTGCGCCAGAATATCATAGCCCGTATCATTCTTCACATCGGCAATGATGATGACATCCTGATGGGGAATGGCCACAGCCATGGTTCCCTCGATCTTGTCCTTCATTTCCCGAAGCCATGATTCATTCAGGATCCTGCTGGCATCATATCCATCATTCGTGTTCAAAAAATAAAATGCATTACCTGCAACGATATCCGACTTCATTTCAGTGGAGAGGGAACGGGCATTAAAAAGGGCAATTTCACGGATCCTGTCACCCTGCCAATTTTCCCGTTGAATCATCTTTTCATCTATAAGACGGTAGGTTTTACCTAAATCAAGGGCATAAAAAATCCGGGTTTCAGCTGTATGCTCATCGAATAAAAACGGATTTCCGTCTTCCGATTCCATTGGAAAGGAGGTCGAGCGGATGACTGGGAAAATGAATTTCTCCTTGCCTTCCATGCTGTGTTCTTCCCCCATTACATTCAGGGCCTCTTCCACGTAATAAATAATTTCATCGATGGCCTTTTCCTGTACGTTTTCATAGTTAGCAAGTACAGGAGGCAACTCGATGGTGATCCCTTTCCCGGTCTTCACATTTTCCACCCGTAACGTATCTTGCTTGCTATCGAATTTGAATGTCCGACCCTCATCCTTTAAACGTTCCTTCAAAATATTTTTCAGCTTCGTGCTGTCCATTTTCATGACTGACCCTCCTCTTCATTGAAAAATCCCCAGCGAGAAGGGGATTTTGATTATAGTGATTGAATGAATTCCTCAATTTGTTCTTGCGTTTTGCGATCCTTGCTTACGAATCTGCCTAGCTCTTTACCATTATCATAGGCGATGAAACTTGGTATACCGAATACATCATTAGCCGCACACACATCGATGAATTCATCACGGTCCACATAAATGAATGTAAAGTCAGGAAATTTCGTTTCTATCTCCGGCATTATCGGTTCGATTACACGGCAATCTCCACACCATGTAGCGGAAAAAAGAAAGATATGTTTGCCTTCATTTTTCAATGCATCATATTGCTCGACGGTTTGTAATTTTTCCATTTGAATATTCCTCCTGCTCTAAATGACACCTTAGTTTTTATAATCCCATCATACCAGACTCTCCGCGAATCAACCATTAATACGGATTGGTCGAAAGGCAGGGGTCAGCTTATTTCTGAGGCACGGATGAAACGATTTCCATCATTTGTTTTGCATCGGTTTTTAATTGGTCTTTATCCGTTTCCGTTGTCAGCTTCACCCCGCCGATCCCCACTGCAAGCTCATACTTTTCTTTCGGTATTTCTTTAATTGAAATAAAGCCGAATTTATCATCAGTTTGAAAAGAATGCAGCACTTCAAATTGATCCTCTTGTTCCTTAATCGCCAAATATAACACGGAGCTGTCTTCTTTTTCATTTGGATTGACAAATAATATATAAATCTGATCACCTTTTTGTAAAATCAAGTTATTATCATGTTCTTCCACTACTTTAAAATCCTTTGGCAGATGGACCTGAATTAGCCCTGCCTCTTGATTGGGCTGTTTTTCATCGTCACGAAAAGCCACTTCAGCAGCCTTCATTGCCTTTTCGGTTTGTCTCTCGATCCCTGAGCAGCCTACGATCAAACTGCTTATCAACAGGATAACAAGGAAATTCTTATTCGATAAAGCCATCGTCATTCCTCCAGCCGTCTCTTTTACTACCTTATGGATAATATTATCCTTATTTATGGAATTCATCCATTTTCTAAAAAACATGGTACAATGAAAGCAATTTTAATATCGAGGAGGAAAACAATGAAGTTAACCGTTTATCTTGCTGGGGAAATCCATTCAAATTGGAGAAGTGAGTTGAGAGATAAGGCCGCTGCACTGAAGCTTCCATTAGAATTCGTCGGCCCGATGGAAAATCATGAACGCTCCGATAATATCGGTGAAGATGTCCTCGGGGAACAGCCGAATCCTATCCTGAAGGATGCAGCCGCTTCCCAAATCAATAATTTGCGGACAGGTCTTTTGATGAAAAAAGCCGATCTTGTCGTCGCTCTGTTTGGCGAGAAATACAAGCAGTGGAATACTGCCATGGACGCAAGCACCGCCATTTCCCTGGGAAAACCGCTTATTTTGATTCGGCCGGAAACCCATCACCATGCCTTAAAGGAATTATCGGAAAAGGCGAGTGTCACGGTCGAATCCGTGAACCAGGCCATGAAGGTACTTTCTTATATTTTTGAAGACGGCCTGTAAATCTCCCTGTCCTTAACCAGTACAAGAATGAAGGGCTGATCATTTCATATTTACAAATAAAAAAGCTTGCAGGGGCAAATTAGATGCCTAACCCCCTGCAAGCGAATAACGATTGATTTTGATGGTTGAATACTATCCCTTTTTAATCGGAATCCAAATTTCGGAGTAATAGTCAGGGTTTGAAGCATCCGCATTGTCGTATACTTCCAATTCAGGAGTTCCGGCATGTTCATGACCGCTTGTAGGGAACCATTCGGAAAAAATCCGCTTCCAAGCTTGTTGCATGCTATCAGGCATAGGTCCGTGAACTTCAAATACAACCCACTTGGAAGCCGGTATCGTAAGGGTCGAAAACTCTTCAGGCACTTTCCCGGCATACTCTGCACCTATCCAATAATCCATCGTTTCAGTTTTTTCCACAGCCCGCTTATCGACACATACACCAAGCAAGCCATCTATTTGGCCATTGTTCAACTTCGCTAACCTATCTCCTGTTCCATTCGAATTGACTTTCTCCCACAACTTTGGAATCCCAATCAAATTCTCTTCATTAACCAAGGAAAACTCTTGCTTGATTCCAATCAATTGAAAGGAATCCCTTTCAAGGATATTGTATTTCATCGGTTTTGCCCCTTTCAGAATGACCTGTATCATCAGGCGTTCATAGAATTTCAGCTTCCCCATATACTTTCGCGCTTCGCTTGGAGAAACCCCATGCTGCCTTCGAAAAGCTTTTGAGAATGCCTCGGGGGTGTCATAGCCGTACTTGTAGGCTAAATCAATGACCTTGCCATTTGCGGATGATATCTCCTGGGCCGCTAAAGTCAGTCTTCGACGCCGGATATATTCACCAATGGAAATATCCGTTAAAATGGTGAAGGTCCGTTGAAAATGAAAAGCCGAAGCATTCGCCTGCCTGGAAATGCTCTCGATCGTAAGGTCCTCCAATAAGTGCTCTTCGATATAGTCGATGGCCTTTTGGATTGACTCTACCCACCCCATATCCGCTCACCCCCTGTCACTATAGTAGCAAGACCGCTCAATAAAACCCTGTCTTATTCTGCTCAGTTTTGGCAGTGTTCGTTTCCATTCGAAGACACCTTTCCATGACAGTGATTCATAAATCGTGCTTTCCCATTTTCAGCTTATATTCGTGTTGACCGGCTAGCATCCTCATGATATGAAGGAACATTTCGCCCCTGGTGATTCGGTCATTTGTAAATATGCCGATCGCCCCTTCCTTTTTGCTAATATTCTCTTGCTTTGTGAAGGCGTCCATCACCGGGCCCAACTCTTTACCGTCCAGCAGCTTCGCGGCAACGATTCCCGGAACCGGGATTCTCGCTCCGGCAGCTACAAAGATCTCACCGTCCCTCGTGGCCATTGCGCCCCAATTACACAGAAACAGGGCTTGTCCCATTTTCACGACACCGCCTTCAAGTCCGATGCCCACATCGGCATCACTGTGAATCAAGCAATTCCGGGCACGTGTCATGGCCCCCTCCATCGTTTCCTCGTCTGAAAAAGGCTGTTCCGGAACCCCGCTCCCCACTTGAAGCGAAATGATTTCAGCATCTTCATATACACCAAGCACGGCACTTACTTTCGCCGGATTCTTACTGCCTACTGCTATTTTCAATATAATTACCTTCCTTCTATGTAAAAAAAAGCTGATGGAAAAGGATTATGACAGCATCCCTTTCCATTTCAGCTTCCTCCATCAACCGTTTTTTATCAAGGTCTCGAATGTCGTTTTATCACAGGAACGAACCAATTTCCCTATCAGTTCACGGGCAGCGGCATAATCATCAATATGAATCATGGATGCATGTGTATGAATATAGCGGGAACAAATGCCAATCACCCCGCTTGGAATGCCTTCGTTTGCAATATGGACTTGCCCTGCATCCGTGCCGCCCTGGGAAACGAAATATTGATACGGAATCTCATTCGATTCGGCCGTATCAAGGATGAATTCCCTCATGCCGCGATGCGTAACCATCGAACGATCAAAAATGCGGAGCAGTGCCCCTTTTCCCAACTGGCCAAATTCACTTTTACTGCCGGACATATCGTTCGCCGGACTTGCATCCAAAGCAAAGAAAAGATCCGGTTTGATCATATGAGCTGCAGTTTGCGCACCCCGTAATCCCACTTCCTCCTGCACGGTTGCCCCGGAATATAAGACATTCGGCAGCGTTTCACCTTTTAAATCTTTTAACAATTCAATCGCAAGTCCGCAGCCATAACGATTATCCCACGCTTTTGCGAGGATTTTCTTCTCATTGGCCATCGGCGTGAATGGACAAATCGGTACAATCTGCTGACCGGGCTTAATACCGATTCTCTTCACATCTTCTTTATCATCCGCTCCAATGTCAATCAGCATATTTTTGATATCCATTGTTTTTGAGCGTTGCGATTCATCAAGCAAATGGGGCGGAATCGAACCGATGACACCAATGACGGGACCGTTATCGGTTATGATCTCGACTCTTTGTGCCAAAAGCACTTGGCTCCACCAGCCTCCTAGGGTCTGAAAGCGGATCATTCCATTTTCAGTTACGGATGTGACCATGAATCCCACTTCATCCATGTGCCCGGCAACCAGGACGGTCGGCCCATCCTCATTGCCTCTTTTTACCCCAAATATTCCGCCAAGGCGATCTTGGACGATTTCATCCGAATACTTTTCCAACTCACTCTTCATGAAACTCCGAACTGCATGTTCATTTCCCGAGGCTCCCGGTAATTCCGTCAATGTTTTAAAAAGCTCCAAAGTCTCATGATTCATTTTTCTACCCCTAACTATTTATTGTTTCTTTCTATTTTACAAAACTTAGCATCATGTTACACTAGAAAGTTCTAATTTATCAGTTTATGGGTAAAATTTCAAATTATTAGTCAAATAAAGCGTTCTTCTGTATACTAGAAGAAGTGATTTTATAAAATGCAATGGAGGAGAAATCAATGAATTGGAAAACGTTTTTACTAGGTACTGCAGCCGGGTTTGCTGCTGGCTATGCAGCAAAACAATTATTGGATCAATCAAGTAAACCTTCTCCCGATATAGTCTTGGCCCAAGTGAAGGAAACAGTCAAAAAGGACGGAAATATATATGGCTCATGGATCTTGATGAAGCCGGAGAACTATACAAAAAACGATTTGGACTATGAAGTGTACAAAGGCGGGATCACCAGAAATACAGAAGGTAAACGCGAGCAATTCGAATTTGTTGCAGATGCCTCGACAGGAACGATATTGGAGCTTAATGCACAAAATGATTGAAACAAAAAAAGGAGGGCCGTCAAGATGACGTCCTCCTTTTGCTTTCCTTCTTAACGTTTCCGTTTCAATTCGGCTAGTATCTCCTTACCCGTTGCATCCCATTTGATGGCACAGTATTGGGCATCATGGTAGAAGCTATACCAGGACCCATTTTCCAGTCCGGATTTCATCCACTTTTCCTTCGCCTCGATGGAAGTCATGGGATAATCATCATAAGCGAGGACCCAGAGGACATTCGCATGCGCGTGCGTCGGCATGATATCTGCCATGTGGATCAATCTATCCCCGCCATCTTCCATGATGATGATCGCATGTCCATCACTATGTCCCCCGGTATGGATCATTTTAATGCCAGCCGTAATTTCCTGTTCCCCTTCAAAAGGACGTACAAGAGAAGCTACAGCCTCCCAGTTTTCTGACCAATATGTACTTTTTGAACGAATATTCGGGTTTTTCATTTCCGCCCATTCCGTTTTGGTCGTGATGATTTCTGCACGCTCGAAAACGGGCACCCAAGTTTCACCTTCACGTTTCGTCAACCCGCAGGCATGATCGAAATGTAGATGGGTCATTAAAATGTAATCGATATCATTTGGCTGAATTCCAAGTCTGCCAAGATCTTCGACAAGATTGGATTCCTCCGTCACCCCAAAATTCCGTTTCTGCTTGTCATTCATCTTTCCATTGCCAATACCGGAATCTATAAGCATATTCAATCCATTGGCCTGCACCAAAATCGGATCCGTACGTAACTCGATTTGGTTATTTTCGTTAACGGGATACTTCTTGGACCAAAGCGGTTTCGGTACAACACCGAACATCGCACCGCCATCCAAGTGTGTCACACCGCCATTCAACCATGTTAATTTTATTTCCCCTATTTGCATCGTTTCCATTTTACCCCTCCTCTGCCTTTAGTTTAACACCCGCTTCCATATATTGAAATTGATAACAATCAAGTCATCCCCGTGAATCATGAACAAACAAAAAAACCAGATGCTGTGCACCTGGTTTCTGATCGGTGATTATTGGAACATTGCTTCCAATCGGTATATCCGATTGCCTTTGCTCGAGAACTTTTCTTCATATTCAGTCATGATGTTGCCTTCAAAACTGCTGTTATGCAAATCAAGGCTTACAAATTTCAAGAGCATGCCGTATTCGGAAATACTTTTCAAGGAAGATTCGAATAACCCTTGATTATCCGTCTTGAAGTGAATCTCGCCTTTGTCCGGCAGGATGCCTTCATATACTTCGAGGAAGGTCTTATATGTTAACCGACGTTTTGCATGACGTGATTTCGGCCATGGATCAGAGAAATTCAAGTAGACGCGATCCACGTCACCTTTTGCAAAATAGTCCCCTAAGTTCGCTGCGTCAACATTCAACAGCTTTAAATTTGGAACATCCGCTTCAATCAGCAAGTCCAATGCTGCGACAATGACGCTTCCATATACTTCAATTCCAATGAAATTCACATCAGGATGGGCCTTTGCCATTTCTGTGATGAAACGGCCTTTTCCCGTACCCACTTCAATATATAACGGATTATCGTTTCCGAAAACTTCATGCCATTTACCTTTATGGCTCACTGGCTGCTGAATTACATATTGTGGAAAATCATTCAAACGGTCTTCAGCCCAAGGTTTATTTCTTAAACGCATGATGACACCCCTATTTATAATATAATCGTTCAAACCATAACACGAGTGTATGGATTCCTGCAAGTTGATTTTTTCAGGAAACACCCACTGATCAAATAAAAAAACTGCCGGCCATCCAGGCGACAGTCACTGTAGTTTTCATGTATAAAACTTTCAGCAAAACACACCATAAATAAGTGAAGGGCAGGCGAGTACCACCTGGGTATCCCTTGAATCCATGTTTAAGAAAGGAGAGGTATTATATGCCGCTTTCCCATGAACACCAAATGTCACTATTGAAAGATATATTGACCAACCACCAAACAGACTGCTGCGGATCCGTTTCTGAATGTGAACAGGTTGAAAGGCTCGTCAAATCCTTAATGATCAATATGGAAATTGACAGCAATGTGAAAACGATACTGACGGAGATTTACGAATACAGCCAGACGGGCATCGGTACCGCCGATTTAGATGCACATATTTCAACCCACCAGAACGACCTGTCCCAGTGGGTGGATGATATAGATCAATTCTGATCAGCTGAACATCAATAACGCTTCCAGTTTTTGCAGTAATTCATTTCTTTCCTCGTACCGCTTCCTGCGATGATGCCATTGGATGGAAAGCACAAGTTGTGAAACCGTGTGCCATTTCATCCTCATCTCCAGGCCTGCGTCTAGCTTCTTGCCGTAACGGGCAAGCCATTGATTCCATTCTTCCCTCGGGACATATGAATAAAGGAGTATGCCGAGGTCAATGGCCGGATCGCCTATGACCGCTCCGTCCCAATCAATCAGGAACAATCCGTCCGTTTCTGTCATGAGCCAATTATTGTGGTTCACATCACAATGACAGACGACTTTTTCGTCGCATTCAATCAACAGGAGATTGTTCTGTAAAAAATGGATGGCCTGTTTGATAATCGGAATGTCCGTAACATCCGAAGATAACCCGGTTTCTATGTCTGTAAGTATACTTTCAGGTCGTAAAGGGGATTTCCCAAGCCTTTTGAGCATGCTTAACAAAGGATCGGATTGATGAATTTTTTGAAGCAGCTTTGCGACTCTTATATTGTTCATTTCCTGCTGAGATAGCTCCCTGCCTTCCATCCAATGCTGGGCCGTAATTACATCCCCATTTTCCAGGCGTTTTGTCCACATTAACTTTGGAACAATGCCCTCAGCTGAAAGAACAGCTAAAAATGGCGATGAATTTCGTTTAAGGAAGAGCTTCTGCCCCTCTTTCTCGGCAATAAAGGCTTCTCCCGTAGCTCCTCCAGCAGGGGATATATCCCACTCCTGACCTAATAAATGTTCCAACTGGTTCACCTTCGATTTCCTCGCTTAATCATACAAATGTGGGTACGTTCACCTAGTGTATGTATTACCACTACTTTGAGTCCATGTTTTATAAAAAATCCGCCTGCTGGCGAAGCTGCATATATACTTGCATCGGGATGATACCCGCAATTAAAAACATCCTCATTTTAGAGAAATAAAAAAATAGCTATTGAGCAATTAAACAATAGCCATAAATTAAATTTTAGTTGAAAAACGGTTTCTTCGTCAAGTACTATAAAACGATTATACGCATAAAACAAAAACAAATAAATCATTTCATATTTTTGTATCGGTTATCAGCCTGTAACATGACGCGCAATTTCTCTTTCAGAACCACTGCAGCTACTTCGTTCCTACCAACAATTTCCCCATCAGACTGGATTTTCACTGACCCTTCATTCTTCATTTTTATCATTTTACCGGAAAAAGAATCAACATTTTTAATGTTCAGGTGACCGCCCCATAAAACGGTGATGAAGACGGTCAATAATTTCAACAAAGGAATATCATGGACCGCAATCACGTTCAACCTGCCATCATCCAGCTTCGACATCGGTGAAATTTTCATCCCGCCGCCAAAATAGGACTGGTTCGCAATGACGATGAACCAAACCTTTTTCAAAAGATGCCGGTCTCCATCAATGATCAATTCCATGCAGCCGGGCTTGTAAGTCACTATCTTTTTTATAAAAATGAACAGATAAATTAATTTACCCGCTCTGACAAAATTAAACCATTTTTTCAGGGGGGAACGTTCCGCTTCATCGGAAATTTCAGCATCAATGCCCATTCCAAGGCTGTTCACGAAATACCCCATCTTGCCATTCGTCTCGAACTGTCCGATATCAATGGCACTAAAGGCATTATCCTGAAATAAAGAAAGAGCTTCTTCCACACTCTCGGTTTTTTGAATGCCCCTTACATAATCATTGCCCGATCCAGCCGCAAGGGAGCCGATGATAGCGTGGGGGAAACCAATGGCGCCATTTATCATTTCATTGATCGTGCCATCTCCCCCGACAGCGATCATCCGGGTATCCTGCTTCGTCCCTGATAGGATCTCCATCGTCAATCTTAGCGCATGCCCCTTTTCCCGTGTAAAAAACACCTCATGGGGAACAGCTTTTGATTGCAGTATTTTCTCGGCTTTTTTCCAAACCTTCAAACTCTCTCCACTTCCTGCCATTGGATTGACAATGAAATACACCGTTTCTTTAAGGTGCGGCATGCTGATTTCCATCCGTTTGGTTATACTCCGCTTCCCATTCAGGGCGCAGGCTGGATGTAGTTTGGCAATATTCAAGCAAAGCCTGTGCCCCTTTTAACTGCTGTGCCTTGAGCGGAGACGATATGGCCCGCATCCTTTCGAACCATTCCGGGAAGGTCCGTTTGTCCAATATCGTAATATCATAAGGGGCTTCGGGATAATCGACATATCCATTCCGGGATAAAATCACCTTTTTAATCGGCATGTTCACTCCATATAGCTCAAATAACTGGGAGACGATGTTCGTCATCCGATTTGCACCAAGCAAAGGATTGAGCACTTTTTTATCAGGGTGCTTATGATGCCTGCGGACCCAGAACCGTTCACTTGACCCGATGAAAGCAGCGTCTTCTTCCGCTTCCAGAAATGTGATGCACCAAGCATCAACCGGGGTCAATAAAATGACTTCGACTTCAACAGGCGCATTTTTCAAAAGAAAGATAGGTTTATATAATACGAGAAACGTATCCGGAAAACGCTGCAGAAAAAAGCGGAGCCTCTCATCCAAAAAGAATGATTGGTCCACAAATGACTTTTCACGAAGCGTCGAACTCCCCCATTTCATTTGAAAACGAAGCAATTGATTTAAAAAATTTTGCTTTAATTCATCGAGACTGGCTGGCCGGAACGGAAATCTTAATGAAAAAACATTAGTATCTTCAATCTGGTTCGGCACCGGCAGTTCTTCCGCCTCTGACTCCTGTTTACCTGTCCGGCGGAATATGCCTTTCACCTTTTTAAACAGGCGCTTCGAATCTTCCTGAGGCGGATCAAGTTTGACCTGTGTTTCACTTTCAGTATGTTCGCTATACAACTGATCTAGGTCACCCGCATTATAAGCAGCCTTCAATCTATCCCATTGCTGTTTTTTCAACCGTGCAAATTGGGTAGGATAACGATAAATATCCTGCTCATACCGGGAAATATAATCTTGCATCTTTATGAGCTGTGCCATTCGACCACCACCCATCTCTCTATTTTTGGAGGTTTATCGTGAAAATCTTCTCGTATGAAGGGGAAGCTCCAAGATGTGTTTGATATAACGCAACCTGATCTGCTTCAAAATGCTTATCCTGCACATTCGCCATCTGGCGAACGCCCTCCAGCGAAAAGGGATTTTCCCCCTCGAATTTTCTTGCCAGTGTAATATGAGGCTTAAACGGCTTTTTATCAAGTTCAAAACCCGCTTCGATACAGGAATTATAGACTTTCCTTTGAATGGAAAAAAGCCTTTCTTGCTGCTTGACGCCTGCCCAAAGAATCCTTGGACTGTCACTCTTGCCGAAACCGCCAATATCGCCGAGCTCCAAGCCGAATGAGGCCTCATTGGCAAGCACGCTTCCCACACGCCCCAAAGCATCCTCTTTCAATGTATCGGGAGCATTGCCCAAAAATGCCATCGTAATATGATAATCGGCTGGATGCAGCCATTTCTTAAATGGAAAGTCTGGCTTTAGTTGTTCCGTAACAGCATTTAAATAGGCCTTAATATCATCAGGCAATACTAAAGCAAAGAAAAAATGAGTATTCATGGTCACTTCCATTCCTTCCTGTTTTCCCTTTAATTTTACCATAATTCCCATTGCCTATACCTTTTCCTGGGCTTCCTAATAAATATTCCCTCCACAGGAATATCCCTAATCTACCATACTATGAACGAAGCCCCACGGATCATACGCAGGTCCGGGATATATTTTTTCGGGCTGGTCGATTAACGAAAAACACAGCAAAAAAGGACCAAGATTCGGTCCTCCCCTGCCATTTCCATGTTAGCTGAACAGTGTTTCGTAAAGCAGGAACAAGTTCAGTCCAATGATAAGTACAGCTATAAGCCAAGCGGCGCCCGAGGTGATTTTATGGTTGACCAGGCTGCCCATGATTTTTTTATTGCTTGTAAACATGATCAATGGCACTAAGGCAAACGCGATGCCAAACGAGAGTACAACTTGGCTCATCACAAGCGCTTTGGATGGATTCACTCCCCATAATATTATGAGCAGGGGCGGGACGGTAGTAATGACCCTTCTTAAATAAATCGGAATATGTCTTTTAATGAATCCTTGCATGACAACATCACCTGTCATTACACCAACGGATGAGCTCGATAAACCGGCAAATAATAATCCTATTCCGAAGAACATCGCGACTGATGGTCCAAGCATGGCCCCGAATTGTTGATAGGCAACATCCAAGTCCTCCACTAGTGCTCCATTCTTATGAAATAGGGCAGCTGAAACGATGACCATGGCGGCATTGATCGCACCTGCAATCAACATGGCGATGACAATGTCAATTAGCTCAAAACGATAAATCCTTTTTCTTTCCAAATCGTTTACTCCGACTATCCGTCTTTGAGTCAAAGAGGAATGAAGGTATATCGCATGTGGCATAACGGTGGCTCCAAGCATGCCGGCCGATAGTAAAATGCTGTCCACTCCGTCGAATTTCGGAGTGAAGAGTCCTAAAACAACGGCTGAAGTGTCAGGTTTTGCATAAAAAACTTGAGCGCCAAAAGCTATCACAACGACAAATATCATGACCGTGATCAGGGCTTCGAATGTTCGATATCCCCTGCGCTGGATTTCCAGAATGGCAAAGGAACCAATCCCTGCTATGATTGCCGATGTGATCAACGGTAAGTCAAATAGTAAATAAATCCCTAGTGCGGCTCCTATGAATTCAGCTAGGTCGGTTGCCATTATAACGGCTTCAGCCTGAATCCATAATAAGAAAGATGTTTTTTTCGAAAATTTTTCCCTGCATAGCTCCGGAAGGTTCTTTCCAGTGGCTATCCCCAATTTAGCTGATAGTGATTGGATTAGCACAGCCATTAAATTGGAGGCGAAGATAACCCATAATAACGTATAGCCATATTTAGATCCGGCTGTAATATTGGTCGCATAATTCCCTGGATCAATATAGGCAACAGCTGCTATGAAGGCAGGCCCCAGATAGGGAAGCAGATTTTTTATTCCTCTCGAAGAAGATTGATGCAACACATCGGACATATCTATTTCTACTCCTTTTACACGTAACTCAAATTGTTGCTATAGGTAAACTTTTTAGGTTATTAGCAAGTATATTCCTGGTTTTTTAAAATGTCAAAAGAGAGGATTGCATATCGATGTAATTAACGTGATCGGGAATTCGGGGAAAGGCCATCTCGCTTCCGGCTACACAGATAAAAAAACCCCCTTGCCATTAGTGGCAAAGGGGCATTCCTCTATTTAACGGAACCGCATTGCTTCTCGATTTCCTCGGAAAACAGTTTTTGCAGTCTTTGAGTTATCGGACCGGGTTCCCCGGCTGCAATCGATTGGCCATCGATATTAATGATGGGTGTCACTTCGACGCTAGTGCTTGTATAAAGAACTTCATCGGCTGCCATCATGTCCTCGACCGTGAAGGCTTCTTCGACATAGGGAATCCCATGATCAGCGCAAAGCTTCAGCATCACCTGACGGGTAATTCCATTCAGGATCAAGTTTGTGGCCGGATGCGTTTTAAGTTGACCATCCACCACGATTGAGACATTTGACGAACTTCCCTCCGTCACCGTACCATCACGATGCTGGATCGCTTCATCACAGCCGGCTTCCACCGCTTGCTGTTTAGCCATTATATTTCCCAGTAGATTTAAACTCTTGATATTACAGCGCAGCCAGCGTATATCGTCGGTGGTAAAAGCATTGACCCCTGGCTTCATTTTGCCTGTATAAGGCATTTCCTTTGTATAGGCGACAAAGGCCGGTTCAACCTCTGCAGTTGGAAAAGAGTGTGTACGCGCAGATACTCCTCTTGTCAGCTGCATATAGACGATACCGTCCTTCAGTTGATTTTCAGCGATCAGCTCTTTCATGCGGTTTTTGATTTCCGCTATGGTAAAGGGAACTTTCATCTGAATCAACTTCGCACTGTCGATCAGCCGGTTCAGATGCATATCCTCCGTAAATAATTCGCCATTATAAACCCGGATGACTTCATAGACGCCATCACCGAATTGATATCCCCGGTCTTCAATATCTACCTTTACTTCGGACCTGCTTTTAAGGTCGCCGTTAAAAATGATTTTTCCCATGTCTTTCTCCCTCTTTGCTTCTTATTTAGCCAATTCATGAATGGCACGTGCATAAATGGACGTAGCCTTAAGCATATCCCCAATATCAATATATTCATCTTTCTGATGCGCAATGTCTTCGCTGCCTGGGAAAAGCGGGCCAAATGCAACGCCTTCTTTCAATGAACGGGCATATGTGCCGCCGCCAATCGAAAGAAGCTCGGCTTTATCACCTGTCTCCGCTTCATACACTTCCTGCAACGTCTTGATCAAGAAGCTTTCACTGTCCACATAATGCGGAGTTGAATGCGAATTGGTCTTCACTTTCAAATTATATGCCGCAAGCCTTTCTTCCAGCGCCGCCTTTTGCTGTTCCCACTCAAACGTGACCGGATAACGCATGCTGAAACCGATCGAGCTGTCGCCTTGTTTAGAATAATTGAAAACGCCGGCATTGATCGTCAATTCTCCTGTTTGCTCATCCGAATACGCCACACCTAAATTATTTCCGCGGGAATCTTCGAACAAACGATCCTTGATGAAAGTGAAGTAGGCTTTCGCATGCGGATCAAGAGTGAGATCAGCTAAAAATACGGCTAAATGCAGACCTGCATTTCTTCCGTTGTTCGGCTCCATCGCGTGTGCCGAAACACCATTCATTTCAAGCAGCACTTGATTTTTTTGCGGAACGGCTTGCCCCTCCAATGAGTACTTTTGCAAATAATCCTGATAGTTTGCAGCCACTTCAGCAGTGTTGTCCGTTTCCACAATAGCCGTCGCAAAATCCGGTACCATATTCGTCCTTCGACCTGAAGAAAACTCGATGACATTCACGTCTGAGTTCGTGCCATTTCCTGCATCGGCAGGATGGATAACCGAGAAATCCCAGATTCCTTTTTCCGCACTGATGATCGGGAAGTCAGCATCTGGTGCGAAGCCGATCGAAGGCATTTCCTCCACTTCAAAGTACCGGTCAACGCAGCGCCAGTTCGATTCTTCATCGGTTCCAATGATCATCCTCACACGTTTGTTCAAAGGTTCTCCTAGCTCCCGGACCAGCTTCATCGCATGATAGGCAGCCATAGTCGGCCCTTTATCATCGATTGCCCCACGGGCATATATGCGGCCATTGCGGATTTCAGCGCCAAACGGATCCGAACTCCAGCCATCTCCCTCTGGTACCACGTCGACATGGCATAAAATCCCGATTAACTCCTCGCCTTCCCCCATTTCGATATGACCAGCGACATTATCGACATTTTTCACAGTAAAACCGTCTTTTTCGCCTAATTGAAGCATGAAATCAAGCGCTTCCTTCACCCCTTTACCGAGTGGGGCCTCCTCTGTCGGGTGTTCTTCATCAAGTACACTTTTTATTTTCAATAAGTTTTGTGTGTCAAGCAATAAGTCCATTTTCCGTTTTTCAACTTCTTCTCGCCAATTCAATTCACTCAAAATATGACAACTCCTCTTTTATATATATTTTTCATTTTATCACTTTTACTACCACATTCGCCAAGCCTTGCTACCTATTCTTCGTATTCCCGCAATATTGCTAACATCAAACTACCGATAAAATTCCTTACAAAAATAAAAAAACACCCTCTTTTATTAAAAAGAGGATGATTTCATTAGACTATCGTCATTCATTAACACTGTTACTTTTCTGTTCAGTCTTGGGATATATAATGCTAAAAACAAAGAACGTCCTAAACTGAAAGCCAGGAATGCAAGCCATAAACCATGATTGCCATGATTGCTGACTGTTGCGAATTGGACTATTAAAAAAGCCATCAGTGCCAGAAGCATCGAGTTCCTTACTGGAACGGCTTCAGTCGCACCGGTAAACACTCCATAAAAAATGAGTCCGATAAAGGCACTGAATGGGAATAGGACTATCCAAAGTCCATATTCATGGGCCAATTCGATGACGCCGGGAATATCCGTGAATAAGAGAATGACCTCATCGCTGAAAAGATAGTAAGATGCGGCAAGTATGAACGAGGCATACAAGCCCCACCGCGCCGATAGTGAGAGTGTTTTTTTATAAAGGTTTATATCTCTCGAACCAATCGCCTTCCCGACCAGAAGGCTTGACGCGTTCGCGAAGCCATCAAAGCAATAGGCCATCAGGTAATGGATTTGAATGAGTACGGCATTGGCCGCCAGGGTCTCTGTCCCGAAAGTCGCTCCCTTGGCCGTAAAAAGATTGAAAACCGTGATCAGGCAAATGGTCCTGATGAATAAATCCCTGTTGACCACCATCATTTTTTTCAGGGAAGCCCGATCGAACCCCTCCCGGATTGAAAAAGAATCCGGTACGTTAACCGCTTTCCGGATGACCCACAAGCCCAGTAAAAAAGCGGAAATCTCTGATATCAGTGTAGCGGCAGCAACCCCTGATACAGACCATGAAAAGCCATTAACGAAAACGAGGCATAAGATTATATTCATCACGTTCATGAAAACTTGAATGAACAAAGACGTTTTTATCCTCGATTTCCCCATTAACCAGCCTAAGATGACATAATTCAATAGAGCAAATGGTGCGCCCCATATCCTGATGCCGAAATAATCTGCGGCAAAGGCGGAAACATCCGATTCCGGACCGATTGCGCCTAACGATACATTCAAAATGGGCTTTTGGATCACGATAAAAAGCAGACCGATGATCGCTGCAATGAAAAAAGGCCGAATCAAGGACATCAGGGTTTGCTTTTCATCCCTTGCCCCTTCCGCTTGTGCAGCGAAGGCAGATGTACTGACCCGAAGAAAACCAAAAAGCCAATACATCGTATTAAAGATTATCGTTCCGACAGCCACCCCGCCAATATAAGCGGGATCACTCAACTTTCCAACCACAGCCGTATCGACCGCACCGAGCAAGGGGGTACTCATTGTCGAAATCGTAAGCGGGATGGCCAAGGAAAGATATACTCTGTTATTCATAAAATGATGACCTCCTATGTACATAAAAGTTCTGAAAAGTTAGAAATGGAATGTCGTTATAAAAATTTGTATTTAAAGTACAAAAAGATTGCAGTATTCAATTTTAATCAATAGAATTGTACATATGGTGCTCCCCAACATGCAAGAGATGCCTCTACAAGATTACTTGTGGAACGTTTTAAATAGAACGGGTAAAAGCCATTTTAAATCTGGATCATTTACGTATCAAAATTTGAAGATTGAAAGATTGAAAGATTGATATCGCTTTCAACCCGCAGGGGTTATGGGAAGTCCATTTTTATCCAGCAAGAAAAAGGCATTTCGCAAGCCGGAAAATAAAATCCTTGACGATTCTTGAAAGAGTTATAGTAATGCTCGTTGATCATATAACTTTTGAACTATGCTTGAACATACATTCATCATTATAACAACCAATTAGGAGTGATCATGATGGGAAGATTGACTGATAAAGTAGCCATTATCACTGGCGGTGCATCTGGTATGGGCAGGGAAATGGTAGACCTATTCACAAAAGAAGGAGCACAAGTCATTGCTGCCGATATCAATGAAAAAGCTGTAGCTGCCGTGAATGAACTGGCTAACGTCCATGGAACTGTACTTGATGTATCTTCAGACGAAAGCTGGAAAAAGGTGACGGATGAAGTTATCGCTAAATTTGGCAAAATCGACATTTTGGTAAACAATGCCGGTATCTCAACGGAAAAAGGCATTAACGATACGACATTGGCCGATTGGCAGCTAATGTTAGGCATCAATGGATTTGGACCATTCCTTGGAATGAAACACGTTGTTCCTCACATGGCTAAAGAAGGTAAAGGTGCAGTTGTAAACATTTCTTCCTTTACTGCGCAAATCGGAATGGGCTTAAACTCTTATTCAGCTTCAAAAGGTGCCGTTCGTGCTATTTCAAAGGCTGCCGCAACGCAATATGGCCGCATGGGCGTCCGTGTCAATGCCGTATTCCCTGGTATCATCGAAACACCGATGACTCAAAAATTAGAAGAATCAAAAGAGCTAGTGAACCAAATGATCAAGGCAACTCCATTACAACGTTTAGGTCAGCCGGCGGATATTGCAAATGCCGTGCTTTATCTAGCATCCGATGAAGCTTCATACGTAACTGGTGCCGAGCTTGTCATCGACGGCGGATACTCCGCTCAATAATTAAAGCAGAAATGGAAAATCCCGTTTCTAATACTCAGAAACGGGATTTTCTGATTCAATAAAGAAATGTTGTAAGTTTTATTTGCGTTAAGTCAACACACCGATGAAATAGCCAAAAGTCGTAAATACCAAACACCAGCTGAATGCCCCGGCTCCTGCAAAGATAAAGTATTTTCGTTTCCCCATTCCATTCATACCGGAAATGTAACTGGCGAAGTGACGGACTCCTGGGATGAAATAGGCTATGATAATCGTCCATGGACCGTATTTATTGAACCATTTCTCCAATTTTTCCAACCTCGCGGGGGTCATTTTGATCCACTTACCATGCTTCCTCAAAAAAGGCTTCCCCACCTTTTTCCCGATGAAATAACTGACAAGCATCCCGGATATCGAGCCAAGGAAACTGACAAGGAATGCTCCCTGGACATTCAAAACGGAAATGGATGACAAATAGCCGACAAAAGTCATCATGAACTCATCAGGTACCGGCAAGCCAATGATCCCAATGGCCAACAATCCATATATCGCAAAATAACCATAGTTTGATATTAAATCTTTTACTATATCCATCTAAAGTACTCCATCTCAGCACCCTTTATTAAAGTAATCCATTTTCTTATGCGGGCCTGGGTAACGTGATTACTTCTTTTTAATAGGATAACCTAATTTAACCCAAATGAGTTGATTTTCATAAAAAAAATAGAAAAAAAAGAAGAATGGACACGTTTTTTGTTGAAATACCTGTATGACAGTTTCCTCTTTACGGATGAAACTCGGCAACAATAAAAGCGGACTCGATACCCGAGTCCGCTTCTTCTTATTTCACAATCTTTATTTCATTGATCGGCCAATACACTAGATTCGCCTTGCCCACGATTTCATCGACGGATATCGTGCCAATTTCACGGCTATCCAAACTATTTTGGCGATTGTCCCCCATAAGGAACAACTGGTCTTCCGGCACTGTCATGCTGCCTGTAATATCTTCGAGCTTGAAGGATTCAGTCAGCGGCACTCCTGATGCCATCTGATTCTTATATTTGTCCAAGTATGGTTCTTCATAAGCTTTCCCATTAATATAAAGCGTATCGTCTTTATATTCAATATGGTCACCAGGCAGACCGATAACCCTTTTTATATAATCTTTATCTACCGTTGCATGAAAAACGACAATATCAAACCGGTCTATATTATCGATATTCGTTCCAAACTTGGTAAGAACAATTCTTTCGTGGTCTTGCAGAGTCGGCATCATTGACTCACCGTCCACGACAATCGGTGCAAAAATATACGTTCGAATTAAAAAAGCTAGAATGACTGCAATCAATATCGCTTTTATCCATGAAAAAACTTCTTTTCTTTTTTCCACTCGAAGTCCCTCTCTCTGTTTTTTATTCATGCCATTATAACATAATCCTTTCATGATCACGTCATACAAATACCCACATTTTACACATTGCAATTTACTTCCATTTTTCATACTGTATTTCGATGCTTTCCAACTCTATTTCCCTACGCTGCATTTTGGTTGGACAAATCGCATTATATGTACGGACTTTCTCATTAATTTCATCCATTCGTTTCATTAATTCAGATTCAGTTCCATTCATTTTTTTCAATCGAACCAATTCGGCTAGCTCTTCCCGAATTTCTTTTTGCCATTTTATCCAAAGCGGAAGGAAGCCGGCATCCTTGGCCTTCGTCAAGAAGTTGTCATATATATTTCCCGACAGCGCCGACTCCGGAAGCGGTTTACCAAAGCCAGGATTATTCTTCAGCCCGCCTTCTCTTTCATATTCCTTAAAAATTTGATCCATCCAGTTCACATGCCCGTGTTCTTTGCCCATAAACAATCCCCCTTCAGATCACTTGTCATTACATGTTTTTACAATTATAACATTTTTATCAATACCTGCTCCACCCTTGAGGACACTTTCTACTATTATATATGCCTATCTTGCAGCCAAACACATTCAGACATCAAAAAAAAGGATTCCCCTATTCAGGGAATCCTTGCAGACTGTAGACAAACTCGATGAAAATCGATTTTGTCTACATTTTTTTATGGCTTGTACAATTTGGCCGTTGATTGGAACGTAGGGCACTCGCTTTCCGCGGGCGGTCCGCCCTCGG
>NZ_JVPL01000136.1:0-226 GCF_001054655.1 Bacillus sp. 220_BSPC | reverse complement strand
ACATGTGGAGCTGACTGATACTAATAGATCGAGGACTTAACCAACGCTTTAAAAAAATGAAATACCTTCTTCTTATTATCTAGTTTTGAAGGAATGAATTCTTCAAAAATGAATATAGTCTGGCAATGATGGCGAAGAGGTCACACCCGTTCCCATTCCGAACACGGAAGTTAAGTTCTTCAGCGCCGATGGTAGTTGGGGGTTTCCCCCTGTGAGAGTAGGACGT
>NZ_JVPL01000135.1:0-25197 GCF_001054655.1 Bacillus sp. 220_BSPC | reverse complement strand
GATAATGTTTCCTGGGGAACAAGCTTATTGTCTATCCTGAATTGGATGAGAGGCCCCTCTCCGCGAAAAAAAATGTGGATATCCGATGCCGACTCCACGATGGCACGGGTTAGTATTTTTTCTGCGGTCTTTTCAATCGATATCAATTCATTCATCACCTCCTATGTTTCTTGTTGTATTGATTCGACAATCCACGACAAATTCCTGCTTTATAATAAAAAAAATTCCCGAAAAAACTTCGAGAATCATCTCACATGCTCATTTTCAAATCAGGCCTCCGGGAAACCAAATTTCTTAATGCATCTACATTATGGCCAATGACCAGTTTTTCCCCGTCTATGAGAATGGGCCTTCTTAATAACTTCGGTTCTTTTGTTAATAATTGGATGACATCAGAAAGCATCATTTCGTCAATATTAACTTGTAAGTCTTTGTATGCTTCACTTCTTGTCGCCAAGACTTCATCAAGTCCTTCCGATGTCAATTCAAGAATTCTTTTCAACTCTGCTACAGTTGGAGTCTCTCTGAATAAATGTCGCTCATCGAAGGAAACTTGATTGGCGCTTAACCATTTTTTTGTTTTGCGGCAAGATGTACAACTTGGATACGAAAAGAAAGTTAACTGTGGCATACTAATCACTCCCCGTTCACATTTTGTATACATTTATAGTCTATACAATAATTGTATAACATTTGTATAATTAATGTATACATATTTGCTTTATAAAACCGTTTTAAATGTGAACGTTTTTTAAACTAAAGAGTGTTTACCCTTTCTCTTATTCCATTTTTTTCTGCCTGCATTATAATGGACATAGGTAAACTATGGAATAGCAGGAGGGTGTAATGGAACAAACGTTAAAAATAACAAACGTGTTAGCTGATCCCACCAGATATTATATATATCAGCATATAGTGAACAACCATGGTGATGTATCGGTACAGGAAATCGCCGATTCATTCAACATCCATCCAAATGTTGCCCGTCTACATTTGTCAAAACTTGAGGATATCGATATGTTGACCTCGAATTCCCGAAAGACCGGGAAAGGCGGTCGCCCAAGCAGACTTTATCGATTATCTGACAAAGTCATACAGCTTCATTTTCCATATAGGAATTATCAGCTGCTTGCAAAGATTGCCGTCCAGTCTATGATGACATTAGGGGAACAAGGAAAACAGGCTCTTTATGAAACGGGAAAAGTATTCGGGGAGGAATTGATCAATCAGCAACTAGCCCTGAACTCGACATCGGTAGATCGGCTTGCTTTTGCGGAAAAAGTCAACATGCTTAAAAATGCGGCTACCATTGCAGGGTTATCTCCCGAAATACAAGCAAGCGAAGAAGAAAATAAAATATCCTTCCGTATCTTCAATTGCCCGTTTAAGGAAGTTACTGAAGTCGAGCCAGGAACAATCTGCTCCATGCATAATTCACTTTTAAAAGGTATGTTCGAAGCCTTGTTTGAGAATGTCAATATTGTGGAAATAGAAAATATGATGTCCAATTGTGCAGCATGCTCATACCAGGCTTCGGTTCTCACATAGAAACAAAAGGCATCCTTTACATTACCTTACAATTTCATTTATAATTATTTAGAATGTACACGACTAGACATAAGGAGGGATTCGGATGGAACGCATGTTCAGAGTATGTGGATTTTGGACAGGAATTATGGCCATTTTCTTTTATCTTGGCCATATGCATCAAACGTCTTTGCTTTTCTTTGCACAAACGATCTTTTTTGTACTTTTAAGTTATTTGAAATTATCTGAGCGCATGTATATTTATGTTTTCGGCGCCTATCTTACCGTTTTCTTTGCAGGATTTTCCTACTGGAGCGTATTTATGATGACTCCGGGTGCTGCGCATTAAGAACAAGCAATATTACATAACCCATGAATTTTGATTCATGGGTTTTTACTTGTTACCATTCAGGAAAGATCCTTACATCATCTGCTAAATTCTTCGATTGAAGCAACACTTTGAAATGTTCACTAAATCCCCCAGGAACGATTAGCCCCCGGATTGCCCGATTACGCTTTGCCGTTTTCGAGAATGGATCATTTCCTTGATGGCCCATCAATTCCTCTAGTATCCCTGCTTTAAGCAAGAATTCATTTTGAAGAAAAAGCCCTTGATTGGAAAGATCCTTTCTTTTTCCAATCTCGATTAATGTGTCAAAATGGATATGTGTCGTCAGATCCATATCACCAGGATACATAAGTGCATCTTTAATCATTTGATGCCGATAATAGCCCCTCAAGCTCCCTTGAAGATGAGCTGGCTCCTTCCATTCCCTATCGGTATAGCCATAATCAATTGTAAGGAGAATACCCGATTCGATACAGGAAACGATCTTCTCATATTCACGGATCATGTTTAGCGGAACTTCGTATCGTTGTTTTTCATGTAAGGTGATTTTTCGTTCAGTAAGGTAAGAAAGAATGTCAGGGTTGTCCAAAGGTTCTCTCTCTTCTACCAAATCGCCTTCCTTTTCAGTGACGAATACCTCTACCAAGGCTCCCTTATACTTTTCAATGACATACACAGGCAACGCGTCGAAAAGTTCGTTTGAAAAGACGATTCCATTTACATTCGTCCATTTTTCTATAGTGGCAGCAGAAACTGCCTGTTTGAATATCCCTAAACGTTCTTGATGAATCTTTCTATGAAATGGACTGCCATCCACAAGAATATAAGTCAAAGAGTCCCATATCTGCGGTTCCGTTTCTTTTATGTAAACGAGGATGTCATACGCCAGTTTACCGTCCCCTGCGCCGACCTCGATGATTCTTGGTGAAACTCCGCATCTTTTTATCAAATATACGAACCATCTCGCCAGTGATCTCCCAAATGCATCGCCAACATTGCCAGACGTATAAAAATCCCCTCTTGGGCCAATCTTCTCTTTTGCGCGTGCATAGTAGCCTATATTCGGCGTATATAAAACAGCATCCATATAGTCATTATAGGAGATTCTTTTTTGCGGGCTTCCTGCAATCAATTCCTTTAAATGATTTTTCAACACAATAGCCTCCGTCTCCATGAGTTTTCCATCTTATTATAAAACACAGTAAATAAGTTTTTTTAACGACATTCATACAGAAAACAAATTTACAGTTCACAAAATGTCCAAATTTTTATCTCGCAGTTATAACAGTGCATCCACAAAATGAATTTAATAATATTACTTCAGCGGAGGGTTCAAAAATGCACATTGGGGAAGACCCTGTTTTTTATATTCAGTATAGTTCCGGAATTGACCCATTTCAATATTTTTACATAATTAAGAACTTAAAAAACAGGTGCCATAGCGGCACCTGTATAAGTAATTATCTCAAAAAGGGATTAGTATTCTTTTCATCCAGAATCGTCGTGACAGGGCCATGACCTGGAAAAACGATAGCATCATCAGAAAGTGTCAGCAGCTTCTTTTCAATGCTATTTAAGAGCACTGACTCGCTTCCGCCTATTAAATCGGTCCTGCCAACGCTTCCTTGGAACAAGACGTCCCCAGAAAAGAGGAGACGTTCGTCCTTCACATAATACGAAACGCTCCCTGGTGAGTGTCCAGGGGTTTCGAATACTTCGAAAGTGAATCCTCCAATAGTAAGCTCTTGCTCATTTGCCAAGATGTGATCGGCAGGCTTCATTCGCATTGGACTTTCAGGGAACCAGTTTTGAGAACCATTCAATGCGGGATCAAGTAGCCACTTGGCCTCTTTTTCATGAATATATGCAGGGATTCCATAATGGTCCCGAATAGCATCCAGAGCACCGATATGGTCAAAATGTGCATGTGTCAATAAAATCGCTAAAGGCTTTAAATTTTTTGTTTGTATGTATTGTATGATTTTCTGTGGCTCTTCACCCGGATCGAAAATGATGCAATCCTGTCCATCGGAAACTACATAACAATTCGTTTGCAGCGGGCCTAGAGGAATTTGTGTCCATTTCATTTCCATCAACTCCAATATGATTTTCTATCTTTATCTTACACTAATTAAGCTGCTAATGTTAATCCAGTTTACTCAAGTCATAGAAGTGTCACCTATTAAACCTCGACAAATAATTGAAAAAATATTAAGATATTAACAAATGCAATCTTTTCTACATATTTTTGGTAGTTGCTTTATTCTCTGGGTATATTATTAGGGATTAGGTATTCATTACGAAAAAAGGGGGTTTTGACATGATATTAATGGTTGTTTTCGGACTTGTGGCTATATTAGGAGTAGCAGCTGTGTTTACCTCATTAAAAAAGAGAAACTTCTTAGGATTCATTTTTGCAGCCGGCAGTGCAGTCGTGTTTGGCTGGTTCACTGTCATGACAGTCATCAACAGCGGTTTTCCTGTTGCCCATTGAAGAAAAAAGCTCGCCATCCGGCGAGCTTTTGTTTTAGGTTATCATGTTTGTTTGAACAATCTTTGTATTTGATGGGTTTTCATATCAATGATTTTCTCAAATTGATATCCATATAAGCAGAAGTTGCCATCAAGCGAACAGCTTAATGGTTCATTTTCCATGTCCTTCATCAATTCTTCTTGTGTGCCTTTTTCCCAATTTAATTTAGTTAAGGTAAACCTTCCCTCATATTGGTCCGCATCTTTTGATTCATTAGGAATAAACGTTATGAATTCCTTGTTTTTTTCAATGAAATCATAGGATGGAATGACCCAATCTGAAAAGCTTTTCAATAGTGGCACGGAAAAAGAGTGGATCGGCTTGTTTGTTGGATCATAAAATGCATATGTACCCCGATCTTGTTTTTCTGTCTCCACTTGAATCGTCATCAGCGCTTGCTTCATTTTTTTAAAGTGAATGACATCGAGCATAAGGCTGTCTGCCCCATCCCCATGCAGCGCTTTTTTTTCTAGGGGAGCCGTCAAAGCAGGTTCTTCTTTGTCCCAATCCAAAAACATCAAGTCATTTTCACTTGCCCATTGAGCAAAGGGCTGCGGAAAGTCCAGAGTTTCCATAGTTTGTTCATCTGGATTCAATACATAACTGCTGTATGTCCAATCTTCATAAAAGCTCGATACAAACAACCGGCCATCTTTAAATGAATTCCACTCATAAGCCAATTCATAGGCTGGGATCGCTACGGAATACAGTGGATTCCCCGTTCTATCGAGTATTGTGATTGATGCTTTATCCGAAGAGGTAAAGGACGACAACAAAATATGCGTACCAGACGGACTGATCGATACTTCAGAAAACGCAAAAGCCGGCTGATAGAAAACGGAAGTTTCATTCGTTTCCAAATTCCATTCCATCAACTGGGATAATTCATTACCATCCCGCTTCACAGAATATAAAATGGTTTTTGAATCCAGCCATCCAAGAATGGCTTCGATTTTTTCCGTTTCTGCGGTCGGTACCTTTAAATTGCTTACTGAAGTTTCCTGGTTAGATTGGGAGTGTTCTTTTTCCGAATCATTTACGGGTTTACTAAGGTCCTTGGAAGGCTCACAAGCCGAGATAAGAAGGATAGTGGAGATAAATAATGGGACGAAACACAACATCTTACAAATGGAAAGCCGCATACAAAGTGCTGCTTTGGATACTTTAATCTCCACACACCTCCCACTTCAAAACTAAAACGCCTGGCATATGTGAGCGAGACATTAGAAAGAGAGTAAGGATTAATCAATCGAATCCTTACTCTCTTTCATTATAAAGTAAAAAAGAGAAAATGTGGCGGATAATGATCTTATATTTTTTTGGAAGTATATTCCTTAGGGGGAATGCATCACATATATAGTCCTGCCATCAAAATCTTGACGGAATCTTCATATATACCAGGCAAATGGGATAGCGGAAGCGGATTTATGCCCTTTCCCAGTTCGATTGTGAATCCACTGCGTTTGAATTCCTGAATGAACCAATCTTTATACCCAGCATGACTGTCAACGTATTTTACGGCCCGATATCCGCTGCGCTCCTCAAACTCCCTCGCAACATTCGCTGCATGTTCAGGTTCATGTCCCTCATATCCCCAATAGAATTCTTTTCCCTGGGTGTGAAGTGCAAGCACTCTTTCAAAATTCCGTCTTATTGCCAGCTCCTTCATGGCCAATGCTTCTGGTTCTGATAACGCGGTTTCTCCTGGAAAATCCCTCGGGGCAGGGGCTTTTGGAATCTTTCTGCGCTTTTCAACCTCCCAGTTAGCAGGATATTGGTTATTCAGGTCTACACCGCGGATATTGGCTTTCCAAGCATAAAAGGCAGGATTGCCATTATTTATTTTTAAAACATCAACCTTCCCCTCTGCCGCCTCCTCCCCCTTTAGGACAAGGTCGACTCCATCCGGATTCACCATTGGAACCATCGAAATGGACATATCCCGGTAATACGGCATACAGTCCATTCCGCAAAGTGTACGATCATTCGTTACGGCCAGCAGAAAATCATTCAGCCATTTCATCAAAACCGCAGTAGTGATCCATTCATTAGCGTGGAATGAACCGTTATAATGTATGATCTTTTCACCTTGACCGATTCTTACCTCAAGGAGTTCTTTTCCCAGCACACTCTTTCCTACCGATTCAACCTTAATAAAGGGGTAATGACAAGATAGAACATCAAGATCGTCAAGAAGTGATTGATATTCGTAGGGCTTGTCGGTGACTATCACGGGATTCATCACCCGGACGGGTACCGAAAAAGGCTTTTGTCCATCTTGATTCAATAATACTATCCCATCGATTGGCAGGTGATATTGTAAAGCGATTTCAGCAAAATCGATATCTAACCGGGACTCTTGCTGAACAATGTATCCAGGTATCTGTACTTCGATGCCATTTGGCAAAACACCGCCAGTAATGGCCGGATTGGCATCCTCAATCAAAACCCGGGGAATTTGGAACAATTGACTGTAATATGCCAAATCATCCCCGCTTCTGCTCACAACTTTCATTCAGCCTCCGCCCCTTTCATTGTTTTATCTTTATGAAGGGAAAAACAGAAAGATGTTCAGGAAGTCTCTTGTTTCATAATTGTAAGGGGTACTGATTTCCCTGAAAAAGCGAAAAAACCTGGATTGCGCCGGGTTTCAGTAGACAAACTCGCTGAAAATCACCTACAGTTTTTTTAGGGTTTGTGCAATTTGAACGTCCATTTCCTCTTCAGGCACTCGCTTTCCGCAGGCGGTCCGGGAGCCACATCGGCGCCTTTGCGCCTGCGGGGTCTCCCCTGGACACGTTTTTCCCGCAGGAGTCTCGCACCTTACGTTCCAATCAACTTTGTTTTAACTTTTAGATAGGACACGATTGTCTACCGTCTTTTTTTAGTATTAAAACTTGATATCGGCTTGAAATGATTACTTTAGTTTGTGGTCGGCACGATTGTAACACGTGATATGGCAGGAATATCCTAAAATTCTATAGCGGAAAAGTTGATTGGGAGAGTTGGAAAACCGGAAGCTGTTGTCGCACGTGCAGCTTATAAAACACCTGCGATTACCAGTTACTTATTAGTGAGTATCAATCACCGAAACATAATTGCGCAACAAGTTCTTTTTTGAGCACAATGTACGGAAAGAAAAGATCCTCAAAAGTAGTGACACGTCCTAATTGGCAAGAATAAGTGGACGAATCAAGAGAGGTCAACTGTTTCTCTATACCTGCTTCAATTCCAATAAAGAATCAAAAGGAAACCTGGATTGCACCAGGTTTCCTTTTTCAAGGCTGCTCATAAAATCGGAGCAAATCCCCGTAAATGATTTTGTCGGAGTAATCAAGCTCCTGCTTTGCCTTTTCCAAATACTTCTCACATGGATCCTTTGCAGTCGCCGCCCCGGTCTTTTTATCATAGCAGGTATCCATCGTATAGAGGTAATCCTTCGTGATGAAACTGCTATCGCGAAGAACGGTGAATTCTAATTTTTCTTCGGAAAATAGATCTTTGCCGAATTCAATATAATCATCATTTTCAATTCCCAATAAATGAAGGAGAGTCGGCCTTACATCAATTTGGCCGGCAACGGTGGAAATCGTTTTTCCCTTCTGCCCGGGGACATGTATGATGAGCGGGACACGCTGAAGCTGGATGGATTCGAATGGCGTAATTTCCTTCCCAAGGAACTGGCTCATGGCAGAGTTGTGATTTTCAGAAATTCCATAATGGTCTCCGTATAGAACAATGATGGAATCCTCATATAATCCATTACGTTTCAAATCGCCGATAAACTGTTTCAAGGCTTCGTCGGTATAACGTACGGTCGGAAAATACTGATTCAATGTTTTGGAATTCGAATCGTAAGGTTCCAATGTCCGGTCTTCTTCATTCAAAGTGAATGGAAAATGATTGGTTAACGTTATGAACTTGGCATAAAAAGGCTCAGGCATCCTCTTCAAGTGAGAAATAGATTGCTTGAAGAACGATTTATCATTCAAACCCCAATTGATGGAATTCCCTTCAGACACTTTGTATTCATCACTATCATAAAACCGTTGGTACCCAAGAGAATCGTACATTATGTCACGATTCCAAAAGCTTTTATTATTGGCATGCAAGGAAGCCGTATAGTAACCTTTTTCCGTTAAGATTTCAGGTGTGGCTTTGTATTCATTTTGGGCATGAGTGAAAAATACTGCACCTCTACCTAAAGGATAGAGGGAATTTTCAATAATGAATTCTGAATCGGATGTTTTCCCCTGGCCGGTTTGGTGATAAAAGTTATTGAAATAATAGCTATCTTTAATGAATTGGTTCAGAAAAGGAGTGATTTCTTCCCCGTTGACAGTTTTATTGATGACAAAGCTTTGAGTGGATTCCAATGATATAAGAATCACATTTTTGCCTTTTGCCAGACCATAAAGTTCATCATTAACTTCTTTTTGATTGGCACGGACATAATTTTCGATTTCCGACAATTCACTGCCATCAGCAAGTGCACGTTGAGCTGATGATTTCGTCTGTAATATTGCATCATAGAGGTGATAATGGTACGTACCGATATTCTTAACGAGGATTTCACGGTCAAACGTTCTTGTCAGGAGTTCAGGACGCGCCGCTTCCGCTAAAGCCAAGTTAAAAAATGTCACTCCTAAAGCCATTAACAAAAAGAATTTACGGTCCTGGGGATTGTATCGACTTTCATGGAATGTTTTTGGTTTGTATTTCAGCAGAAGCATCAAGCACAGAATATCGGCAAAATACAATAGATCACTCGGATTGATCAATTCATGTACACTGCTTCCAAGGTCGTTCATATTGCTCGTTTGAAAAAGAACGGGAATGGTTAAAAAATCATTGAAAAAGCGAAAAAAAACAAGATTGGCAAAGAGGACGAAGGTGATGAAAAAACTCATGATCAATAAGTATGCTGTCCGTCCATTTTCTTTAAAAAATAGATTCACGCCAAGTATAAGTAAAAGGAAACTGACAGGATTGATGAATAGTATGAACTCCTGGATCCAATTATCAATATCTATCTCAAAACTTGTTTTATAGGCGATATATGTTTTAAGCCAAAGTGAAATCAATACGACCCAAAACAATGAATATCCCTGTTTTTTGAAGCCCCTTTTCAATCCTGGTCCCTCCTCATCGAAGAAGCGCTGGAGCTGCGATCCAGAGCGCCTCAATAATGGGTCATGGTTCTCCCCCTCAGAAGGGGGGAACTATCTTTGAAGATCCATCTTTTTTTCTTATTACCCTGATTGCCAGAGGGCAGCATGGAATCACGTATTCATTTGGCTTTTAATGAGCCAGGCTGCACCTATTACCCCTGCATCATTGCCTAGAGTGGCCAGGCTGATTTTCGTTGATTTACTAACCCGTTTGAATGCATACTTCTCGAATGCAGAACGAACGGTATCAAGCAAAATGTCTCCCGCTTGTGAAACGCCCCCGCCAATGACGATTTTATCTGGATTCATGACATTCCCAACATGTGATAGTGCCAGCCCCAAGTAATTGCCTACCTTATCCACCACAGCTTTGGACAAGGGATCACCTGCTGCGGCGCATTGGAATAACAGTTTGGAAGTAACCGTATTTCCCTCTTCTACTTTCTGCTGAAGCAATGACTTTTCATCGGCGGCATTCAAGGCTTCTAAAGCCATACGGACGATTCCCGTTGCCGAAGCAACCGTTTCCAAACAACCAGTCTTGCCGCAATTGCATGGTGCCCCTCCGTCCGTTACGACCGTTATATGCCCTACTTCCCCAGCAGCTCCACTGGTACCATGGACGATTTGGCCATTATGGATGATTCCGCCTCCTACACCCGTTCCGAGAGTGACACAAACAAGGTCTTTGGCTCCATTACCGGCACCTTTCCACATTTCCCCCAAAGCTGCCATATTGGCATCATTATCGATCACAGCTGGAAGAGCTGTCTCCACCTCCAATAAATCTTTTAAAGGATAGTCCTTCCAGCCAAGATTGACGGCTTCATATATGGAACCGTTAACAAATTTCACAGGTCCGGGAGCCCCCATTCCTATCCCTACTATCTTACTCTTCGGTTCATTAAGTTCCACGAGCTTCGCATCAATTGCTTTGGCTATGTTAATCGTAATGTATTTTCCCTTTTCGGAGATGTCCGTGCTGATTTCCCATTTATGAATGATCTCTCCGTATAAATTGATTAAAGCCAGTTTGGTAGTTGTACCGCCTAAATCCACACCCATCAGCCACTTTTCCATCATTCTCACCTTTTTTTATCAATTTTTTTCTGTTTTTCCCTTTCAAGAGACAATTGCTGCCTGATTAAAAGAATCGCCATTTGATAATCTTTCGTATCCATCATCTGCATACGGTGGAGTTCCCTTATTTCGACCTCCATCAGTTCAAGCTCGGCTAAGCGATCGCCAATATAGATAAATGTACCAAATCTTTTCAAGTATTGTTGAAGATCATAATATGTTTTCATAGTAAACCTCTTTACTCTTTTCTTTAGGAAAGTATATCGAATCAGCACCTTTGTAACAAGCGCCCATTTCCTCTTTTGATAATTTCCCCATCCCCCTCATACATGTCCAACTGTATTCATATGATGAAATATCAAGAATGTGGACTCCTTTGATTTGATTTAACAGCTTAATGATTTTAAACCATTCATCATCACGCGTGAAAACGGAGGGGAAAAATGAAAGTACAATTGAAGTATACCGTCTTTTTGGTTTTAACCACCATTTTTGTCATCCTTTATTTATCAAATCATAAACGGACAGAGGAAACCATCATTTTTTTTCCCATCGATTCCTCGCTCCATTTTGAACATGCTTCCACCAACCTGACACCTAAAGGTACCGGGAATTCCACCTATACCATCACTTGGAGGGTGGATTCTACGTTGGATCAGCCTGCTTACTTACGTCAGGACGTATCGCTTTTATACAAAAATGGAAAATTGGCTGGCGCTTTAAAAAATTGGCGCCAAAATAAACAAGAACTCTCTCAAAAAGCGAAATATAAAGAATCCGAAAGTGGGCGTTATGAAGCTGTAACGTTTCATTATGCCGAGGTTCATCCAAGTGACACCATTTTCACCAGTGCCCAGCAGCTCAGTAAAGATAAACTCTATACAGTAACGACACCGGTTTTTCAATTTTTCCACCGCCCCCTTTCAGAAGAACAGATTCAGTGGAAAAAAACGCTGGACGGCTTGACAGATCAAACGGTTCGAAATGGTTTGGAGAAAGCCGGGGAAGCCTTTCAGGTTAATCTTGATCAGTACAAAATCATTTCTTTAACAGATCTGCCTTCAAAGAAAAATCAATGGCTTGCTGCCTTCCCCCAATTCAAACGGGAAGAAATTGTGGGAAAACTATGGGAAGGACTATACAAAAATTATGTGTTGGGAGTAAAAAAGGAGGATGGCTCCACTGTGAGTCCACAAGGTAGCACCATCCCCCTATTGCTTATGGCGAAGAATCAAAGGGAAATACTTGTCTTGTTTATCCTGAAAGACGGTACCCCAATCATGCTGCGTCAAAAGTTATAGTTGCTTTTCGATTTCTTCCAGTAGTTTAATGTATGACTTATTATCCGGGGCAAGCTCAATAGCCTTATCAGCTTGCTCTTTAGCTTGATCGAATGATTCGAGATTCATGTAGACCAAGGCAAGATTGTAATGGGCTTCATGCAAATCCGGATTACTTTCAATCGCTTTTTCATAATAATCCCTGGCCTTGTATATGTCCTTTTTATCAAAAGATAAATTTCCGAGCATAAAGAGCGATAGCGGTGCATCAGGATTTGACTCCACATATTTGAATAGCATCTCTTCCGCCTTATCCTCTTCATCATCATCAATATACTTTTGGGCCAGCATTGCCATGGTATTATCATCGATAGCTGCACTTTCCTGATGATTGAAACCAAATTGCAGCAGGGAATAGGTCAGTATTACCGTCCCGATCAGAAAAGCCAGCTGCCGAAAGATATTCCTGGATTTTGGCAGATGTACCACTCCAGCGGCCAAAAACCCTCCGATCAAACCTCCGATATGCCCTGCATTGTCAATTCCCGAAACGGTGAAACCATATATTAAGTTAATGATGATCAACACGATCACCGATGAGCCCATCGAGCGCATGAATAATTTCGGATAGACGATGCCAAAGTACAGAAGTGCCCCAAAACAGCCAAAAATGGCACCGCTCGCTCCTGCGGAAAGGTTCGGGGTCATGATGAAGCTGCCCAGGGTTCCAGCGAAACCAGCGAATATATAGATGAATAGGAACCTGGCATTACCATAAATCCTTTCAACTTCAGCACCAATCAAATACAGCGAAAATGTATTCATCAGTAAATGAATGAACCCAATATGGACGATCATCGGTGTAAAGAACCGCCACCATTCCCCTTGGATGATATAAGGGGAAAATTTAGCGCCAAACTCAATCAAAGTCTTGGAATTGGTGCTGCCCCCATTAAACTCCATCAAGATGAACACTGCTATTTGTACCGCCATGAATATATATGTAAAGAATGGCTTATTGGCATTTTGGAATACCTTCTGTTCGGCCTTAGCCTTTTTGACTGACTCCGAGATGGCGTTCTTCTTTACTGTAAGAACCTTTTCCTCATCTATTTCATTTTCCTCAAGAACTTGAATTGAAAGTGGTTTTTTCAAAACATGTTCAAGGTTTTGCAACGAATCATGAAAGTTCTCACAAGTTAGAAGGAACGTGTTGACATTCGTTTTTTTAAAGGAGGCCACCCGTGAACTAAAGTCATGATCATCGACCGGGGCGAATTTACTAACATAGATACTTAATATTTTTATGGGCTTTTTGTATAATTTCCTTCTGATTCTTTCCCCATTCTGCAATGTTCGCTCGATATCGCGTTTCAGCCAATTAGCCCAATCCAAATCATGGCGGATGAGTCTTATGACTGGAAACTCCTTATTCTTATCGCTCTCAAGCCAAATCTCCTGATGGTTTTCCGTGACTGTGATCATTCGATAATCGTAATGGGCAGACAACTCCCTTATGGTTTCCCAAAAAAAATAATCCTCTTTAAATCCCAATGCCTTCCCCACTTTCCAATAAAACTTAAGCTTCTAAAATTCCTGTTCTTTAATTAAAACTATAGACGAAATCATGTAAAAAGTAAAAAAGGAGACTGTTTTCCCGCTCCTAAAAAATAAAAAAAAGGAACCCCTGGTCAGGTTCCCTTTTCAAGATGCGGGCATCCTCATTTGGTCTGAGTGAACATGCTTTGCATCATTTTATCCCTGAACATTGGCATATCCAAGGATTTAGTCACTAGAAATCTTCTTAAAATGCCGTTGGACAGCGCAACATTTATCAGGCGGTACCGGTTTTTGTAGCCTGCATAAACAGCTAAACCAACCAAGAAGATTTGAATAATTAATCGAAGCATAACAATCCCTCCTATCAATAGTGTGATACAGGATAGGATTTTTATGAGCTAAAAGTGATAATTAATGAACTTCTTCTTAATGGGCGTACGTGCGTATAACCCTGGATGGGGTAATGAGTTTGCCCACCGCTAGATCATGTACCTCTATCGGGAGTCCATCCATTAATTGAAGCTCGTATGTAAGGGCCAATGTATCTCCTCGGTAATTAGATAGGAAACGGTCATAATAGCCCCCTCCAAAGCCTAGGCGATACCCTTCCTTGTTAAAAGCAAGGCCGGGTACGATCAATGCGTCCAATTCCTCTTTGCAGGCCTTGGCTGTTTCAGCCACTGGTTCCAGCAATCCGTAATAAACAGACTCGAGCTGATTGAAGGACGAAATTTTTTTGAATTCCATTGTCTTTTTTTCGGGATCACATTTTGGTACAGCCACTACTTTTCCTTCGCTCCATGCTTGTTCGATGATCCGTACCGTTGGGACTTCAGGCGGAATGGAGATGGTGATGCCAATGGTATCAGCATTTTTCCATTCCTCCAATGCAAATAGGTTTTCAGCGATTCTGTTGGATAGTACTTCATGTTCCTCTTTAGTCAGCTCCATTAAACGGGACTTAACCTCTTGACGGAGCTTATTCTTGTTTTCTCTCATCTCTTCCGACTCCTTTAGTCTACTTCTATCATTATCTCATAATATTTGTCCATTTACGAAAATACGATGTCGGAAATCGCCGAATCATTCGTGCATTCTGGTGAAAATATTCACTAAAGGAAAGAGAGAAAAGAAGGACTTAAAGAAATGCATAAAAAAAACAACAGGAAAAATCCTGTTGCTTACTTTGTTTCACGGTGAGTCGTGCTGCGTTTTTCTCTTGAGCAGTATTTTTTAAGCTCAAGACGGTCTGGATTGTTACGTTTATTTTTTTTAGAAATATAGTTACGGTCTCCACATTCAGTGCAAGCTAATGTAATATTCACGCGCATAGTGTATTTCCCTCCAAACATATTGACATTTTCACATAGGACTTTTCTATAATATCATTATTCAATGCGAATTGCTAGTATGTTTTTCGGGAAATCCAACATAACTTTTTCGTATTCTTAATTGTTTACGTTTTGCATCGTCAGGAGGAGTTGATTATTTATAACTTTCGCTTCTTCTTTCGTTTCGGCATGAATGACCCAAGCCACAGCTTCCACACATTCTTTCGGTAAGATTTCCGTTTCTAGCGTAAACACACTGGTAACTTCCCCTTTGGCGAGCGGTGAATAAGCCAGGAGACCTTCTTTCAATGATTTGAAGCATCCTTCTTGATAAAGGCTTCCCTTACCTTGGATGCAATATTGAGAGATGCTTTTTCCTTTCACCAATCCACCCAATAAGGCAATCGATTGAGGGGCTACATGTAAGATCGCCCGTTCATTCGGGCTATAAAAAGCCACCGCCTGCCTTTCGAAAGCGTTTTCATAGTGAAAAAACACTTTTGGGCGCTTGGTCTCGAATGAGGTATTCCTGATCGTGAACTTCGAAAAGGTCACCTGCCCTTGGGTATACGTCTGTGAAAGTGTCCGGATCTCTCCATTAGGATGACTCATCATATCCTCCTCAGGATACCAATCAAAACTCTCATCCATCCATAATCCAGCCTTTAATCCCTTACGAAATAATTCCTGGTTATCCTGTGGCATATAAGCGAATAGCGAATTCATATAATCATCCCTTCCCCTTCTTTTATCTTTATATTACTTATCGTTAGGCGCTGACAGTGAAACTATCCACTTTAAATTCTGCACACCATTTTCTTATAGGATCATTGATTTTTAACAATTCAAAATATTTCGTTTTTTCGATTTATTATATCTTTATGTTAGCACTGAATTGGCTGATGGACAATAAACACATTTTGTCGAATTTTATGTACGTTATCTCTCAAAGGTTTTTTTCCCATTTTCATGCCTAATTTTTTTTCATCAACGACGGTCACATCGCTTTTCGACAATATTTGAAAAAAACAGACAATAAATAAAGTTTACTGCCTACTTCCGAAAATATAAAAATATGAAAATCCCCAATTTTTTTCGAATATGTGTAAAATATAAGTATATTGTCGAAAATTAGCTTCTGAGGTGAAAACATGGAAACACTTATCGTCCTTCTTTTTTCATTAGCGATCGTCCTTCTCATCATTTCCTTTTTCGGTAAAGATAAAGTTGCCAAATTGGAAGAAGATTTAGAACAGATGACACTAACGTATATGCAGGATATCTACCAATTAAAGAAGAAGGTGAAGGTTCTTGAAGAGGCATTCGTTATCCAGGACGCCCCTGTTCCCTCTGTACAGGATCAATCAACTGTCACTTCCAATGATATCGAACCCATACATGAGATTCTAAAAAGCCAGGTTCTATCTTTATATAGTCAAGGTCTCACTTTGGACCAGATCGCTAGACAATCCTCGTTAACGAAGGAACAAACCATTTCAGTGATCGAGCAGCAAAGATTGCGGGGTGAATGAAAATGAACAAAGCAAGACTGCAAGGTCTTTCCGCCGGCATCATTTTTACAACAACAATCTTTGCTGCCTTTTATTATGGCACCGGAAAGTTCGAAGGCACCACTCCCACTGCGGAGGAAGCTAAGGAATTGCTCGTAAAGAAGGGATTCGTCGTTACACTTCCTACCGAGGAAGCTAAAAAGACCGTCCAACCAAAGGATCCGGATAAGGTTTTAATGGAGGAGGAAGCTTCAAAAGAGGCACCTTCCATCGTTACCTATATAATTAAAGTGAAAACGAATATGACCACAGCCGAGATTGCCGATCGCCTTTCCAAGGAAAAAATCATCGATGATGCTGATGAATTTGAAGCTTACATGAATGACCGTGATTTCTCGAAAAAAATACAAATCGGCGAGTTTGTTGTTACGAATAATATGACATATAGACAATTGGCCAATACTTTGACACATTAATGAATAAGAGAGACTTTTAAATGGACTATGTCCGAGAAAAAGCCTCTCTTTTTTCAATTAGGATAGGTTCATTCATTCCTGCTGATATATCTCCCTCTTACAAGGAAATAAATATTCTCTGCGATATTCGTTGTATGGTCCGCTGTCCTTTCCAAATATCGAGCAATTAGGGAAAGCTGCGTAACCTGCTGAAGGTTTTTTTCATCTGAAAGGCGAAGGAGACTTCGAATCATTTCTCCATAAAAGCGATCAACCTCATCATCCATTTCAATGATTTCTCTTGAAAGAACAACATCTTCCTTCTCAAATGCTTCTATTGAAAGTCGAATCATCTTTAATGTAATATCATGCATCTGCTTTAATGGTGTTAAAGGCAGAATAAATGGCTGGTCACCGATTCGGATCGCCGATTTGGCGATATTCACACCAAAGTCCGCCATCCTTTCAATATCCGAGGCGATTTTTATGGCAGCAATGATACGCCTTAAATCAATCGCAACCGGCTGTTGCTTAGCAATCAGTAAAATTGCAAAGTCATTTATTTCCTCTTCCAGTAAATCAGCTATTGTATCATCATCAATAACTTCAAGAGCCTCATCTACATTATTGCTTTCCAGTGCGGCATATGATTTTGATATGGCACCTGAAGCTAAATTAGCCAACTTCACGATTTTCTCTTGCAGCTCTTTCAATTGAAGCTCGAAATTTTCACGAACGATCATTATCGCATCTCCTTTTCTCTTAACCGAAACGTCCGGTAATGTAATCTTCTGTTCTTTTATCATTCGGATTAGAGAAGATGGTATTTGTATCAGAATATTCGATGACTTCCCCATTTAAGAAGAAGGCTGTTCTATCAGAGATACGTGCTGCCTGCTGCATGTTATGGGTAACGATGATGATGCTGAAATCCTTTTTCAGTTCCTGGACCAATTCTTCTATTTTCAACGTGGATATCGGATCAAGGGCAGAAGTAGGTTCATCCATTAGAATGACATCTGGTTCGATTGCCAAACATCTGGCAATACAAAGGCGCTGTTGCTGTCCACCTGAAAGTCCATATGCATTTTCATGCAGACGGTCTTTCACTTCATCCCAAATGGCTGCCCCTTTTAAACTCTTTTCGACTATCTCATCAAGAATTTTTTTATTTTTAATTCCATGGATCTTTGGTCCATATACAACATTTTCATAAATGGATTTAGGAAAGGGATTAGGCTTTTGGAAGACCATCCCCACCTGTGTCCTTAAATCTTCCACCTTATAGGACTGATCAAGGATATTCCGGTTCCTATATTTAATCTGTCCTGTCGTTTTCACATCCGGGACTAGTTCTATCATTCGGTTCAATGTTTTAATGTAGGTGGATTTCCCACATCCTGAAGGCCCTATGATGGCCGTCACTTCATTTTGGTGCATATCCAGATTAATATTTTTCAAAGCATGGTTTTCTCCATACCATAAATTAAGATTGGATGTTTCATACACCTTTTCCGTCAAGGCAGCTGATCCGACATTATCGATTTCGATAGCCGGTGACTCTTTTTCTCTCGTTAAGGTCATATTCATGCTTCCTTCCTCCTATCAGTATCTTTTCTGGAATTTATTTCGAATTATAACCGCTATTGAATTCATGAATATTAACAGGATGAGTAAAACGATGATTCCCGCGGCAGCAACCTGCTGGAATTCCTCCTGCGGACGAGATGTCCAATTATAGATTTGCATTGGCAGCACTGTAAATGTATCCATGACCGTTTGAGGTAAAAAGGCGATGAACATTGGTATGCCAACCACCACCAATGGCGCCGTTTCACCGATTGCCCGTGACAAAGCAAGTATTCCTCCAGTTAAAATGCCAGGTATCGCAGCAGGCAGGACCACTTTCAAAATGGTTTGCCACTTTGTTGCACCCATTCCAAACGAAGCTTCCCTTAAATCACGAGGTACGGCACGTATGGCCTCCTGTGCAGAGACTATGATGACCGGGAGAACGAGTAGGCTCATGGTCAGGCCCGCTGCCAATATGGACCGGTCCAAGGCAAGAGCACGAACGAAAACCGTTAGGCCCAGTAGTCCAAATACTATTGACGGGACACCTGCCAGATTGGAAATATTCACTTTGATAAAAGTGGTGATCCAATTCTTCCTCGCATATTCCTCTAAATAAATGGCCGTTCCAACACCGAGCAGCAGGGAAACCGGGGCCACCACTACCATCAACCATATTGAACCGATCAGCGCTGCCTTTATACCAGCCTCTTCAGGTTTCCTGGAAGCGAAATTCTGAAGGAAATCCCCATTCAGACTACCAATTCCTTGAGTGAATATCCGATAAAATAAGATGGCCAATACGAGGAGGCCAACCAATGTTGCCAAGAAGAATAATCCTTTACAAATCGTGTTAACAGCAAGCCTAGCAGGCATTTTTTTTGCAACATGACTTTTGTTTATCAGTTTCATGACTTAATATTCCTCCCTGAACTTGCGAGAGATGAACTGCGCCAGTAAATTCATGATAAGCGTAAAGACGAACAGTGTCATTCCAACCGCATATATGCTGTAGTAAATCGTTGTCCCATACCCTGCATCCCCCGAACTGACCTGAACGATATAAGCGGTCATCGTTTGAATCGATGAAGTGACATCCATGCTCATATTTGGGGTCGAGCCACCGGCAACACTCACAATCATGGTTTCCCCGATCGCTCTGGATAAAGCAAGAACGATGGATGCCACAATTCCAGAAATGGCGGCTGGCAATACCACTTTAATTGTCGTTTCAAGTTTCGTTGCTCCTAAAGCATACGCACCTTCGCGAATCGACTTCGGCACTGATACTAGGGCATCTTCCGATAAAGAAGCTATCATCGGCATGATCATGATACCTACAACGATTCCAGGACTCAGTGCATTGAACATGTCAAGGGAAGGAAATAAATCCCGCAAAACCGGTGTTACAAAAGTTAAGGCAAAAAAGCCATAAACGATAGTAGGAATCCCAGCTAATACTTCTAAAATCGGCTTGATGATTCTCCGTGTTTTCTCTGATGCATATTCACTCAAGAAAATGGCTGTTGCAAGTCCTACTGGAACTGCAACCACCGCTGCTATGACTGTTACCTTCAACGTTCCAACAATAAGGGGCATAATCCCATAGGAAGGTGCAGATGCAAATGGCAGCCATTTAGCTTCCGTAAAAAATTCGACGATGGATACTCTGTCAAAAAAGATGAATGTTTCAAATATAAGGGTCAGGATGATCCCGATTGTAGTAAAAACGGAAATTGCCGCCGTAAAGAACAAAAGCTTAGGCATGACTTTTTCCATATTGATTTTTTTCTTACTTTTCTTTTCCAGAATCATTTGCTGTACAGAATAGGTTTCTGTTTTTCTAAGTTCCAACTTGCATCCTCCATTTCAGACACGCAATATTTGGATTTACAAGCTGTTACCCCCGCCTTAATCGAGTCAAGGCGGGATTTCAATAGCCTGTAATATCGTTTATTTTTCCAATTCTTTTAATTTATCAAGATCTTTCTGGTACTCTTCTTCCGGCAGGCTGATATAACCCACTTCTTCTGCAAGCTCTCCTGCATTTTCAATGACGAATTGAGTATAATCTGCAACTTGTTCTTTTTCAGCTACCGACTTATTAGCTACATATGTGTAAAGTGGACGTGACAATGGTGCATACTCCCCACTTTTAATCGTTTCATGCGTTGGCTCTACAGCACCTTTGCCGTTATCGATGGAAATGATCTTTAACTTATCTTTATTTTCAGAGTAGTAGGCATAACCGAAGAATCCAATCGCATTTTTATCACCTTCTACACCTTGTACAAGAACGTTATCGTCTTCTGAAAGCGTAGCATTTTCCACCATTGGTTTTTCTTCAAGGATCACTTCATTGAAATAATCATATGTTCCTGAATCTGTTCCCGGAGAGTAGAATTTAATTTCTTCGTTCGGCCATTCAGGACGTATATCAGACCATTTCTTCACCTTTCCATTATCAATCCACAGTTTTTGAAGTTCTTCAACTGTTAGTGAATCGATGAAATCATTATCTTTATTGGCAACGATTGAAATACCGTCAAATGCCAGTTTCAATTCTGTATATTCAACACCCTTTTCATCAAGTAAGGCACTTTCTTCTTCTTTCACCGGGCGGGATGCATTGGCTAGGTCCGTATCACCAGCGATGAATTTCTTGAATCCCCCACCTGTTCCTGACGCTCCCACTGAAACCTTCACATCAGGCTGTGTAGCCATATATTCTTCCGCAACTGCCTCCATGATCGGAAAGACCGTTGAAGAACCATCCGTAATAACTTCTCCCTTGAGTTGATCTGAAGCCGCTTCATTTCCTTTACCGCTGTTTGAAGTATCATTAGATCCACATCCAGCTGCCACTGCGATTACTCCACCCATTACTGCGGTCATAGCCATAAATTTGAAACGTCTCATTTGTAAATCCCCCTAAGAATTTTATATGAATATTTTGTCCTACTCTCACATCATACTTTCAGACTGTAAATTCCGTTTAAAGCATTTGTAAATATTCAGTAAATAATTGTGTGCTTATTGTAAAGATGAAAGAACTGTGCTGATCCCTTTCTTAAAATGCAAAAAAACACGTTTCCGGTTTTACCCAAAAACGTGTTTTTTAACCTTTTATTATTCATTTTCCTGGCTTTTTCTAACTTCAGCCTGGTCCTTTTGAACGTCTTTACCATTCTCCACCTTCAAATCGGTCGAGGTTTCGGTATTTTCCTTCTTAGCCCGTTCTTTTTTCAGTTCGAAATAAGTATCCATGATTTCTTCACCTATTTCTTTACTCATGCTATGGCCCGAATGTCCTTGATATGCCCACGGCACAACGACCGCAAAAGCGACCTCAGGATTTTTAGCTGGGGCATAACCAACAAGCGTAATGTTCATCGTTTCTTGGGGCTCGCTATAATTCATCCGGTTCGGGCCGTCATAGAATGCTTCCGCCGTCCCGGTTTTAGCTGCCACTGTATACGATTTATTCCCAAAGTAGGTATAGGCCGTTCCGCCTTGTTCCATCGCAACTTTCTCAAAACCGTTCTGAACACGTTCAACCCATTCTTCCTTCATATCAAGACGATTAAGGACAGTCGGTGAAACGTCTTCGGCAACAGGTCCCAATTCCTCATTATTATCAACCGGATCGCGGATTTCCTTAACCATATGCGGCTTCATGCGGTTACCGCCATTCGCAATCGCTGAAACATATTGCACGAGCTGCATCGGTGTGTACGTATCATACTGTCCGATAGCAAGGTCAAGCAGCTTACCTGGAGATACTTCGGAACCTTTGAATCCGCTCATTTCATTCGGAAGATCAATTCCCGTGCGAACACCCAAGCCAAACTGGGCAAATGAATTCCTCATGGTTGAAAACGCGCCTGAACTAATGTTCAAAGGTTCATTTGGCACATAATGCGCACCTGCAATATTAATGGCCGTCCTGAACATATAAACGTTAGAAGATACTTTCAATGCGGTCAAATCATTTATGTTCCCGAAGTCACTGTATGAACCTTTGGGCGGTGTACCTTTGATTCTCAACTTCGTATCGTAAAAGTACGTACCAGGCTGGATCGCACCTTGCTGATAACCGGTTAAAACGGTAGCGCCTTTAACCGCAGAACCCATCGTATAGGAAGTCGTGATATTTCCTAATGCGAAGTCCTCAATGGAGGATTTCCCCGTTTTTGGGTCCTTCTCATATTTCTTGCCAGCCATCGTCAACACTTCCCCTGTATCGGGATCCATCATGACGACAAAGGCCCTGTCCAAGAATTTGGTGTTACCCATTTTTTTCTTGGCAATCAATTGCTTCTCAATGATTTCCTCAGTAGCAAGCTGTAAATCCATATCAACTGTCAAAATAAGATCTTTTCCCCGTGAACCTTCAGAAATCACTTCAGAATCGACGACATTTCCTGATTTATCGGTCACATTCCTTACTTTCGCTTTCTGCCCTTGAAGGATATCTTCGTATTGCGCCTCAATATAACTCTTACCTACACGGTCATTCCGGCTGTAATCACGTGCGAGGTAGTAGTCCAGGCTTTCGCTAGGCAACCCTTCTTCAGATGAAGAAACTTTACCCAATACAGATTTAAGTGTTTTATTATATGTATAAAAACGATCCCAATCTGTAGATATATCGACCCCTGGGAGCGAATCAAGGTTTTCACTCACCTTGGCGAATTCTTCTTTTGTTACTTCCTTGTTTTTCACAATTTGCGGGGTAAGGGCATATCCGCTTGCAAATTCCCTATAGATGGCAAGAACTTCAAGATCCTTTTCCGAAAGCTTTGTTTCTTTTTCAGTAATCCGATCAAGCTGAAGCTTATACAAATCACTTTCTTCCATCTCGCCCTCTTCCACTTTTTTCCGCTCTTTATCGGTAATCTTTTTCTCGGCCAGCTTTGGATTCTTCAAAATCCAAAAATCCTTTTTATCGCGTTCAGTCACTTTGTCCGTTTCCTTTTCGATCAACTTCGCGAGTTTCTCAGCCGTTTCCACCATTTCTGTTTGTTTCGTACCTTGCTTTCGTGTATATGTAATTGCATCCAGTGGTTGGTTATCGACCATAAGTTTTAAATTACGGTCATACATTTTCCCACGGGGCACCGAATTATTCACGGTCACTTCCTCTGTTCTTTCAATCTCACGCCGGTAATCATCACCATAAACAATCTGTACAACACCCAAGCGTAAAATTAAAGCGGAAAACAAAACAAACACTAAAAAGAAAAGAATATTCAATCTGAAAGGCACATGCGTCTTTTTCTTTTTCTTTTTATTCACACTAAGCCACACATCCTTTTTACATAGTCATAATAGATCCTATACTATTCTATAGAACATTTGTCTTTTTTTCTACCTTAGTGTTCTAGAAATATTAAACATCTAACGAACTTTACATAAAAAGTGACTTACGGCTCATAAATCCTACAACCGTAAGTCATGTATATTGAAAAGAGGCCTCTAAGGCCTCTTTTCAATCTTGGTCAATGATATCGATTTTCCGTACAAACCAATATATCACGGTATGCCCTGCCCCGACGATCAACAGATAAATCGGCAGTAATTGCTTTAGGTCGAATAACATGACGGAAAGTATGAATCCCGATATGGATACAATCCTTCCAATATGAACGAACAATTCCCGGACAACGATATATTCAATCCTCATTTCAGCTGCTTTCCAGGCCCGGCCTATAATATCATAGGTCAGTGATATATATGGGACCAAAAGAATAGGATAAGCGGTTGCGACAATTGCCCCATAAATGAGAAGCTTCCCGAATGTGACATCAAATGCAATCAATAAGACCCCAGCATACAACAGGATTCCTCCAATAAGAATCGCCTTTTTGCGCATCGGCTGTTTTATATATCGTGAAGCAAAAAAATACGCAACGAATGATATGGCCGAATTTAACAGACCATAGCTCCCTAAGGCAAGTTCACTATCCGTCTGAATGAAAACGGTAATCGAAATGATGAACATGAATGTGCCCTCTCGTATCCCTTGAAAAAAGTGAGCACGAGTGATCAAGAGCCAATTCCGATTATTTTTCCGTTCCTGCAATATCCTAAAGAAGCAGTACCTGCCATGAGCCGGACGTCTTTTTAACGAAAAGCTAAGAAAAACCGCAACGGAAAACAATAGCAAAGACAGCCCGAATACAATGGAATATCCCGTGAATTTCTCAAGCCTCGAAATGATGAACCCTGAAAGAATCGGACCGACCATTCCCCCAATGGATGATAAAATCCCTAAAAACCCATTGAAGAAATCCCTGGTTTCCGGTTCAGTTATTTCAAAAGTCAAGACATTATAGGCAAGCCAATAAAACCCATAACCGATTCCTAACAGCCCACCAAGCAACCAAAGGAAATCCGTTGCCCGTGTGCCGACCAATAGGACCGATAAATAAAACAGGGCCAAAAAGATAACACCCAGACGCAAAACAATGATTCGGTCAACCTTTTTCGCGAGCCTGCCGGCAAAGACAAAAGTAAGCGGTTGAAAAAGCACCACGGTTAGATTATATACGGCAATATCAACAATTTGACCGGATTGTTTCCACAAGTACACATTAACGAATGTATTGGATAAAGCAATACTTAGGCTGTACAGCCCGCCAATAAACAAAAGGAGGTGCAAATCCTTCTTCCCGCCCGCTTCACCCAACCATCTCTCTAAAATACCCATTGTTTTAACTCTCCTTTAAATTCCACTCTAGTGTTTGAAAAAACAAAAGAATTTATGTAAAAAAAGGTAAAGAAAACTCTTCGATTGGCGAGCCAGGATGGCGATGACAGAGAAGC